>NZ_JBYTCJ010000017.1:0-114662 GCF_058790155.1 Neobacillus sp. FW104-15D2 | reverse complement strand
AATCTAACCCTTTTACTTCTGTATTTTTAATTGCATCCTCAACCCTACTTCTTCCATTCAATACACTGCTTAACCCAATAGAATTATCTATCTTAAATGAACAGCCAAGTATTGGATTTCTTAAGTTCGCATCAATTAAAAGAACTTTTTTTCCCTGCTGTGCTAATGATATTGAAAAATTTGCAGCGGTAGTTGATTTCCCTTCCTTTTGTTTTGGAGAAGTAATAATTATTGTTTTTGCTTTTATACAATCTATGGATGATAGAAAATTCGTTCGAATCGTTCGATATTGTTCGGAAATTTTACTTTTTTGGTTGGTAGCCGCAATTAAACTTATTTTTTTTGAAAGTGATGATTTCCTATTTATAAGATCCAAGCGATTCCCTCCTTACTTCTACCTTTACCTTCTTACTACTCTTCAAAAATGTGTTTTTTTGGTTTATTCGAGTTACACTTCCCAATACTGGGATCCCGAGTAATTGTTCGGCACTTCTTTTGGACTTTAAAGTATTGTCTAGAGACTCTAATAAAAATGTAAGACCGAAACCAGTGAGGATTCCAATTAATAACCCTAAAATAATATTTCTTTTTTTATTATCATTAATAGGAAAGGGATTTACCTCCGCTTTAGATAATATACTAATATTGTTAAATTTAAATAATTTAGGCATTTCTTGTTTAAAAACTTCTGCTGTTTTATCGGCAATTTCTGCTGCTTGTGTAGGATCAGAATCCACCACACTAATTTTTACGATTTGAGAGCTATTTATTCTCTCGGCTGAAATTTGCCCACTTAATGCTTCAGACGATGTTGTAAGATCTAGCTCTTTTACTACATTATTCAATAAAGCAGGCTCCTTTATCATTACCATCATGTTGGCCATGTTATCGTCATCTGCCCTGATAATGATTTTGGAAAAAGATTCATATAAGAGATTCGTGAAAAAAATACTATAAATACCACCAAAGGACGAAAAAATAATGCTTAGGATAATAATTAACCAAAACCGTTTCTTAATTACATCAAAAAATTTTTTTAAACTGTATTCATTTTCCAATTATTTCACCACTTTTTATCGATTTCCGTTCTTTTTAAAGAACCTTTATATAAACCTATAATAATTCTATATAAAGAACAAGTCAATATTTTATTTATAAAATTGTGTTAATATCTCACTTTTAAAAATCAAGCACCTATTTTCTAGGTACTTAAGTTATGGTTATTAAGAATTAAATTTTAATCGTGATAAACCCCAGCTGTAATTTGAACCTGTTCAGTCCCTATGTTGTTATATTAAAACGACATTTCTAGAAGTTTATTTGTATTTTCTTGTTAAAGTTCTTTAAAAAGAACAAAATTTGGTTTATAATATCCAATAGATAATAAAAATAATCAAGATACTGTTTAAACTTCATTGAGGAAAAGTACTCCAACCTGTTCTTCCATAAAACGAATTTCTACCTTTTGCAATTCTTACTATTTACTTCTTGTAATTCGTTAAGGTTTGAAAGCGTTTTAACACATTTATTAGATAAACCGTAAGAGATAGTTAGAGAGGAGAAGCTTATGATCGGGGAGCGGATAAAAAAATTAAGAGAAGAAAAGGGAATTACAATTTCTGTGCTAGCTGAACATGCTAATGTCTCAAAATCATATTTGAGCTATATAGAACGGAATCTCAATAAAAATCCATCTATTCATTTTTTAATGAAAATCGCTAAATCTTTAGAGGTTCCCATTGAATACTTACTGACTTGCATTGATCATGAAGAAAATCACTTAGGCAAAAAGGGAAAAAAAATTCTTGATGAAGAGTGGAAAAGAATAATTGAAAAGGCTATTGAAGATGGAGTAAATAAAGAAGATTTTAGAGAATATATTAACTTTATTAAATTTAAAATCTGGGAAAAAAATCAAGTTTGAATACCTTTAAAATTAAGTGGCTTATTACAATCGATGATAAAATACCAATTTATTAGTATAGGTAAGGGGATGGTGGATGGCCCATTAAGCAATCCATTGATTTTTAATTAGACTTGTTGCCAATTTTCATGATAAGAAGATGTTAAATACTAAATCCTCGTTACCGTTTACTTACAGTTTAGACAATTTTTATAAGTTTCAACACAAATATGTACAATTAGGCTTGTATAAGGATGAATAAAATTACTGGTTTTCTTTGGCTAAATGACCTTCTAAACGATAAGATTTCCCTACCTTTGTTACTACCACAGTCGCAGGGTGTAAATAGGATCTAAAATGGAGTTAGCGAGCTTTGGCTCCTGGAAGACTTCAACCCGTGCTTTATAGTTTACTTTCGTGGTAAATATCTTACAGCGTTTCTCGTAAAGTGTATCAATGAGTTGAAAAAACATCTTAGCATCCTCATGATCAATGAGTACATGCCCTATTTCATCAATAATTAATAGCTTGTACATTGCAAAGTGTTTCAACTGGCTTTCCAAGCGAATTCCAACTGCGCTCTTTTCAGATTCTGTATCGAATCATTACACTTAATAAAATACGAACTCGTTCGTTTCTTAGCTGCGTGGTTCCCAATGGATGTTGCCAAGTGGGATCTCCAACCGCACTCGGTCCTAAAAAGAAGATATTTTCTTTCTTCTCAATAAAACGAACGTTAAAAAATCGAAGATTTGTTGTTGATTGTTCGATGGTTGAAAGTCAAAATCATTTACTTCTTTTAAATGTGGAAACGCTCCTACTTTCACCATCGAGTGAATCATATTTTGTTCACGTACATTAATTTCGTATTTTGTTCTTTTTAAAAGAGTGTCCACGAATTACTGTTTTTATATTATCTTTCACAATTTCTGAAGGTACACCCCTATATGCTTCAAAAGGCTTCCGATAAAAAGGAGAGAAGTATATTTTGAGACTTAGTAATACTTAAATAAAACTCTGGCATAGCATATGGATTAGGATAGTAGTAACATGGCAACATTGACATCTACTAGTTCCCCATCTTTTGTTTCAAAGTGAATATTTTCCTTCTGCGATCCAAGCCCTTATTCTTCTACTAATTTACTTTTATTAATTTTCATTTTTAAATGCTCCATTACCATCCTAAATAATGAATATATAATCTTGCAGACTTTAATTAAAAAAGTACCTATTTTTGCAAATGTGAACCCTATCTTTACGAACTATATCCTAATACATTTCGATCTTTAGTAGATACAAACATTAAGCAATGTATAGTTTATCCTTAATATTTTAAAGTTGATTTTTATTCCTTGACACTCCCAGTTCTTCTGAGTTACATTCTTAATTAAGAACGAAAAATCATAAAGGGGGTTAGGACTTGAAACGTATTTTGAGTTTAATGCTTGTTTTGAACGTACTACTGTCGATATTTGGTTCTGTGGTTTTTGCTAGCAATGGACAAGCTGGCACAACTTTGAGTGCGACAGTAGCAGGAGAAGGTTTTAGTGTTAAGAAAGTGGCATATGATTGGATTCTAAAGAAATCTGTAGATAAGGAAACTCTAATTTTTCAACCCAATAAATCTATTGATTTATTATACACTTTGCAGGCCACCCGTTCACTAGCATCAGAAACAATCGAAAACGTTGTACGAGGTCAAGTTACTGTAACGAATGGCGGCAGTAGAACTACTAAAGGCTTGAAAATCGTCGCCTTTTTAGAAAACATAGAAGATGCTACTGTAACTATTATTCCTAGCGAACAGCTTCTACCGGGTCAAACTAAATCGTATCCGTACGAAATTTCTCTTAACGGCAAAAGTAATTCTACTTATAAAGTTATTGCTCAAGTCACAATTACAAACCATTCAGGCAGCTTGGGAACCCCGAAAGGTCCAACACCAAAGCAAGGTGGTATCCTGATCCCAGTCGACACTTCTTTACAAACAATTGACGGTACAGCTGTAATTAGTGATAGTTCCATATGTCCTGCAGGTTTTAATTGCACCAAAAGTCAGTCGGGTCCATGGACGATGAATGACAGCGGCACTGTCGAGTATAAGATGACAATAACCAATACCGGGACAACTGGATTAGCGGAGTCCGTACTGGTGAACAATGCTAAATTGGTGGAAGAAACGACCAAAGAGGAAAGAACAGCAGACAAAATCGTGATTCTTACGGCCGCTAATCCTGAAATTACTCTACAGAAAAGCGCATCTCCTTCAAATTATAATACTGTAGGAGATGTTATTAACTACAACTATTTGGTGAAGAATACTGGCAATGTATCACTGGCCGGCCCAATCTCAGTGGAAGATAACAAAGTACAAGTTGCCTGTCCGAGCATTGCTCTTGCTCCTGGAGAATCCGTAACCTGCCAGGCTCAATACACGATTACACAAGCAGACATTGATGACGGATCGGTAACGAACGTGGCCACAGCGTCGGCCAATGATGTTACCTCCAACCAGGCAACCCTAACGGTCCAAGCGGTCCAAAATAAATCGTTGAATCTAGAGAAAAACGCTTCCCTTGCCACTTACAGTGCAGTAGGCGAAATTATCAACTATAACTACGTGGTGACTAACACCGGCAATGTGTCGCTGGCTGGGCCAATCACAGTGCAAGACAACCAAGTACAAGTTACCTGTCCGAGCAGTGCTCTTTCTCCCGGTGAATCTGTGACCTGTCAAGCTCAATACACAATAAATCAAGCAGACATTGATGGCGGTTCTGTAACGAACGTGGCCACAGCGTCGGCCAATGGTATTACCTCCAACCAGGCGACCCTAACGGTCAATGGCATTCAGAATAAATCGCTGAATTTACAGAAAACCGCTTCCTTTACCACTTATAGTGCTGTAGGTGAAATTATAAACTATAACTATGTGGTGACGAACACCGGTAATGTGTCGCTGGCTGGGCAGATCACAGTGCAAGACAACAAAGTACAAGTTAGCTGTCCGAACAGTGCTCTTGCCCCTGGAGAATCCGTCACTTGCCAAGCTCAATACACGATTACCCAAGCGGACATTGATGGGGGATCGGTAACAAACGTGGCTACAGCATCGGCCAATGGAGTTACCTCGAATCAAGCTACACAAACGGTGAGATATATTCCTCCAGCGGATACTGTTCCACCTATTACTAAATACCATCTTGATCCCATATATTGTACCAGCTGTCAAGGTCAATATATTAAAGGATTCACAATAAGTCTCCAGGTTTCAGATAATCAGTCTGGAGTAAAAAGCACCTGGTATCAGATTGACGGTGGTGCCTGGACTGCCTATACAAAACCATTTGTTATTTATGCTGGGGTTACGCATATAGTAAGGTATTATAGCATTGATAATGCTGGAAACGAAGAAAAACCAAACATTATGGACTTTGATAAGGGCACTTTCACCGGTGCTGGATCTTACTAGCTTTTATCTACTACAATGTTTTCTAAAATGTTTGAAAAGGGTGAAAACAATGGAGAGTTTTTCAATAAAAAATAAGGAACAAATTAAAAAAACTTGGGTAAAACCTGTGTTAGATGTATTAGATATTAAGGAAACTGCATATTGGGAGTTTAAATTTGATCCTGAAACTGGATTTTATAAAAACACTTGGGTGGAAGATATATTGTGTAATTCATAGCTTTTTTATAGCACTTTGATGATAATTTTATTTAAAAAAACATTTTGCAGCGTTGTCAAAAGGTGAAAAACCCCCAAATAACGGACACATATAATCACAGTGTCCTTATTTGGGGGTTTTTTTGTGTCTAAGTTAGAAAATCTCTATTCATGATGAGTCCAGCGAGTATGAATAGCGGATTATTAAGAGAAAGTATATATAAACTGATTTTCAACTTAAAGGGATAGAAAAGAATTAAAATAAATTAAGAGCATCGGATTGAACTAACTCTTACATTCCTAAAACAAAGCTATCAATGGGACATAAATAAGCTTACCTCCGGTACAATACCTTGACTACCTATACATGGCACTTTTAAAGAATAACCAAACGATGGGGTACTATTACATATTAGTTAATTGTATTTTTCTTCCTTAACATATCCTCGGAAACATAGTCCCTGATAATCTTGAGAGAAGCCGCTTAGACCCTAGCGGAGTTTCCAACTGTAGCTGTCCTTTTTCTTTACCAATTATAGAACCCACTACAACTGCATCCTGACCCTCGGGAAAACTCCTCAATATATCCAATACCTTTTCTTTCTCTTTATCTGCAACTATCACAATCGCTTTTCCTTCATTTGCGAGGTAGAGGGGGTCAAATCCCAGCAGGTCACAAACTCCATGTACCTCTTGTTTTACAGGCAAATCCAGTTCGTTAATTTTCATAGTTAACGAGAAGTCTTCAGCAATTTCCACCAGTGTAGTTGCAAGTCCACCGCGTGTAGGATCCCTCATAATACGAACACCATCTGTTTTTTCAAGTACTTCCCACAACATTTTATTTAATGAAGCACAGTCGCTATTTAGAGGAACGGTTATGCCAAGTTCTCCCCGTGCTGCCAGGACAGCAATGCCGTGGTCCCCAATGCTTCCGGAAACAATGATGGCATCCCCTTCTTCAAATTCCAAACTGCAGCCAATGCCCTCCTTATAGACACCAAGACCAGTTGTATTAATGTAAACCCCGTCTGCACTGCCACGTTCTACTACTTTTGTATCACCGGCCACAATCGTGACACCTGTTTTCCGGGCTTCAGCTGCCATATCTTCTACGATCCTCTTTAAGTCGGAGATTGAAAAGCCTTCTTCAATCACAAACCCGCAGGTTAGATATAGAGCCTTTGCTCCGCTGACTGCCAGGTCGTTTACGGTCCCGGCAACCGCCAGCTTGCCGATGGTGCCGCCTGGAAAGAAGATTGGTTTAATAACAAATGAATCTGTTGTAACAGCGATCCTGCTTCCCTCAATTCCCAAAGAGGCTGCATCAAATAAAGCAGAGCCATCGGAACCAAAGGCTTCTATAAATATATCTCGGATTAGACGGTGGCTTAGTTCACCGCCGTCTCCGTGTGCGAGGCTGATATACTTTTCCATTAGAAGGTCTCCCTCATGTATTGATAATAAGCTGAACAGCTGCCTTCTGCTGAAACCATGCATGGTCCGACTGGGTTCATTGGATGGCAGGCTTTACCGAACAATGGGCATTCATTAGGTGTTATCAATCCTCTGATCACCTCGCCACAGCGGCATTGCGTTTTTCTTGGTTCACCTACATTTACAGTGAAGCGCTTTTTCGCATTGTATTGGTCATACTCTGGTTTTAAATCAAGGCCGCTTGCAGTGATAACACCAATTCCGCGCCAGGCTTCATCACACTCAGCCAAATATTTTTCCATCCAACTATGAATAACCTGATTTCCTGTCTTGGTAACCGCCATTGGGTGATTATTTAAAATGGCCTTTTCTTCTTTTAAAGCAAGGTCAATTAATTTATAAATTCCGGAAAGTAATTCGGCTGTTTCAAAGCCTGTAATCACACCCGATATATTATATTCGTCCACTAAATATTGATAGGAATCCTCTCCAAGTACAATTGAAACGTGACCGGGAAGTAAAAAGCCATCCAATTTTACTTCACCTGCATCCAATAAATAGCGAAGTACCGGCTCTACTAGCTTTGTAGTCATCCAGATTGAGAAGTTTTGAATGCCTCTTCTCTCTGCCTCCCCCACCATCAGGGTCAGGATTGGAATGGTAGTCTCAAAACCTACACCTAGGAAAATAACCTCTTTGTCTGGGTTTTCTTCTGCTACCTTTATGGCATCTGTTGGCGCGTATAAAACCCGGATGTCTTTTCCGGCAATTTTGGAATCAAGGAGTGTTTTACTGGAGCCTGGTACTCGCATCATGTCTCCGAATGTACTGATAATCCTGTTCTCACCCTCTGACAAGGCAATCATGGCGTCTATCGAGCGCTGATCTGTTACACAGACCGGGCAGCCGGGACCTGATATAAGGTTTACATCATTCTTCAAGCACATTTTCACACCGGTTCTTGCAAGAGACATAGTATGTGAACCGCACACCTCCATGAAGGCCGGTTTTCGTCCAAACTTCCTTTGAAATTCTTTCGCTTTTTCAATGACTGCCTCTACCAGCGGTTTGCATATCTCGGGATTATTAGACTCTTTCAGAATTTCGAGCATCGATGAGCTTCCTCCATTCCAGCACGCTTTCACGTGCATACTTTTCATCAACGATGCTCATTGCCTGGCCGGCATGTACGATAACATAATCACCCAGCTCTACTTCCGGCACAAAAATAATTCCAACCGTTGTCTGCGAACCCATCACGTCTACCACTGCGCTGTACTCCATTTTTTTGACTACTTTTGCTGGTACGCCAACACACATGATTCCTTCCTCCTCTTTGCCTCCGCTGCGGCAAGCTGGCCAAATGAAAGGCCTCCATCGTTGCAGGGGATTTTTTCAGGGACAAATACTTCAAATCCTTTTTTTGTTAATTCTTCACTTATTCGTTTGCGAAGGTATCGGTTATGAAAACTGCCTCCTGACAAAACTACTTTTCTCTCAGAATCTCTGACTATAATCTCCATCGCTCGGATGATTGCCTCTGCTACTGTCTCATGGAACCTTCCGCTAATCTTGCATTTATCAATTCCAGAAAGTACATCTTCTGCAATTTGCTCTATCATTTTTGAAAAATCAAATACGAGATGACCGTCTTCAAAGTTAAAGTTGTATCCGTAAGACGTTAAGATGTTATTCTCATTGGCTAACTCTGATAAAAGAATTGCCGCTTCACCGTCGTATGTTGATACTTTTGTTATGCCGCATATCGCACTGACCGCGTCAAATAATCTGCCGCATGTTCCCGCCTGAATTGTATTTACTTTTTTATCAATCATGGCTCGCAGAATATCAATCTCGTTTGTTTTTTCCGGAAAAATCTTTTTGGCTAGCTCTGCTCCTCGATCTCCATGGAGATCCATTAGCATGGCAACAGCATTTCTCCATGGTTCACGAATGCTTTTTTCGTTCCCAGGAAGAGGGGTGTATTTTAAATGCGCAAGCCGCTTAAAATCAGCACGTTCCCCATGTAGGATTTCAAATCCCCAAACATTTCCGTCAGGACCATACCCGGTTCCATCTAAAATGATCCCGAAAACCTCACCCTCGATTTTGTGCTCTTCCATACAGGCTGCCATATGGGCATGATGATGCTGAACCTCTATCACTCTTGCAAACTCGTTTGCAAGTTTACGCACATAATAACCAGGATGCGCATCAATTACGGCCGCCTTTTTAGGTGTGTCAATCCATTTTAATAAATGCTCCAACTCCTGCTTATAATGATTAATGGTTTCAAGGTTTTCCAGATCACCAATATGCGGTCCTATAAATATCTGTTCGTTTCGTCCAATTGTGAAGGTGTTTTTTTGCTGTCCTCCGAGTGCAATAATTCCCGTAACATCCCTGTCTGTTGCAAATGGGTCCGGAACATAACCTCGTGACCTGCGGAAAAAATCGGTTTTTCCATTATTTATTTGAACGACTGAATCGTCAACCGGATGCAGAATTTCCCGATTGTGTGTGAGAAAATAATCGGCAATTCCCTTCATGTAATCCAAAGCCTTATCATCTCTATACATAATCGGCTGGCCGGAAGGATTCGCGCTTGTCATGATAAGGCAGGAGATTTCTCCTGTCTGAAAAAGCAAATGATGAAGAGGAGTATAAGGAAGCATAACTCCAATCGTCGTCATACCTGGCGCGACACTCTCAGCCAGCCTGTATGCTTCTCCCTTTTTTAAAATAACAATGGGTGCCTCGGGACTCTCCATTAAAACTTTTTCTTCTTTTGTTATATCAGCAAATTTTTTGGCTGCTTGCAATGATGCAGCCATAACGGCGAGCGGCCGTATAGGACGGTTTTTCCGTTTCCTAAGCTCAGCTACAGCCTTTTCATTCCTTGCGTCACAGCAAAGGTGGTAACCGCCAATCCCTTTTATTGCAATGATTTTGCCTTCAGACAGCAGCTTTATTGTGCTTTCGATTTGAGTGGCTGACTCAAGCTCATTTCCATTGATATCAAGCAGCTTTACCTGCGGACCGCATTTTGGGCAGGCAATTGGCTGTGCGTGATGCCTTCTGTTCATGGGGTCCTCATATTCCCTCCTGCAGTCATCACACATAGGAAACTCACTCATGCTTGTGTAAGGACGGTCATAGGGAAGTTCACGAATAATCGTATAGCGAGGTCCGCACTGAGTACAGTTAATAAAGGGGTATTGATACCGAAAATCGTTCGGATCATTCATTTCGTTCAGACAGTCATCACAGACAGCAGAATCAATTGGAATGATGAGCATCGATGTTCCGCTTCTCTCGCTTGGAATGATTGAAAAGCCTGATCTACCGCTAACCGCCGTTTCTTCACGAATGATCTTGTTTATTTTTGAAAGCCGGGGTGCTTTATTTTCCAAATCAGATAAAAAAACTTCAATTTGGACCGATTCTCCTTCGATATGGATTTTGACTCCGTCCATATTGTTTTGCACTGTACCCGCGAGATGATATTTCTCAGCAAGCTGGAAAACAAAAGGCCGAAAGCCAACTCCCTGCACCCTCCCCTGGACGGCAACTTTTACTGCTCTAAGCATCTTTGGTACGCCCCTTCAATCCAGGAGAACCATTCATCCATACCTTCATTGGTTCGGGCGGACAGCGGGATTAAATAAGATTCGGGATTAAGTCCGGAAAGGTCCTGCCGTGCTTCCTCCAGGCTGAAATCCAAATATGGAAGAAGGTCGATTTTATTGATTAAAACAAGTTCCGTTCTCATGAACATAGTTGGGTATTTTGGAATTTTATCATTGCCCTCAGGTACGCTAAGGATGGCCACTTTATGATTTTGTCCAAGGTCATAACCTGAAGGACAGACAAGGTTTCCGACATTTTCAATAAACAAAAGGTCGATTTCATCTAAATCCAGCTCTCCTAGAGTTGCAGCGATCATTCTTGCATCAAGATGACAGCCGCCATGAGTGTTAATTTGAATAGCATGTGCTCCCATTGCACGAATACGGTCCGCATCCTTTTCAGTAGCGAGGTCACCTTCTATCACGGCAATTTTATACTTTCCTGACAGGGAACGAACGGTCTCTTCCAGCACAGTCGTTTTACCGGCACCTGGGGAACTCATAATGTTGACTACCATTGTTTTCGTTTTCTCAAACAGCTCCCTGTTGAATTCTGCTGCTTTATTGTTGTTGGTTAACACGTCTGTCCGTAAAGTTACTTTCATTTCGTACCGCTCCCTTCATATGATAGGACTTGAAATGTTTCTCCGCTCGTTACCTTCCCAGATGGAACACCACAGCTAGGGCACTGGGCAATTTTATAATCAGGATGATATTGGAGTCCGCAAATGACACATTCTGCTTGTGCTTCTTCTATTTGAATCACCAGTTCTGCTTCTTGTGAAAACAAATGCGGATTCTGTTCCTTAAAGATGGCGAAGGCCATTTGCAGTGCTTCAGGCATCGCATTTGAAATTTCGCCAACCACCAGCTCTATTTTCTCAATTTTTTCGAACCCTTTACTGCAAGCGTCTTCGTGTACCAGCTGAAGAATATCCCCCATTAATGACATTTCATGCATGGCTGCCACCTTGTTTCTTTATCTTTTGGAAACCAACAAAATATTGGCTGTTTCGTTTTTTCACTGATAATTCTTCTAGCTTTAACTCGCCTTTTCCGGTGAAAAAGTAATATTCTTTCTCACAATTCAAACATTTTCCACTTGAATATAGTGTTGTAAGGGTAATAATATTCGAACATACAGGACAAATACTGCTGAATGCCTGCATGTTCGTATCAGTAGAAAACAATATGACGGGTCTTCCCCCAATAAATCGGAGTTCGAGATTTTCTGTTTGGGAATCAAGTGGGTGCCATTCAATCCCAAGAACACGGTCAGCAGCATCCTCAACTTTTTCCAAATCTTCCTTTAAAAAGGGTTCATAAACCGACTTGACTGTTTCAAACAAGCTTCCGCCCATTTCCTTTAAAAAATCCAGTCTTTTCATGAGGCATCTCTCCATTGATTTACCTGGTCGATAATCCTTTCTGCAAGTTCACTCAGCTTTTCACGATTCGTATCTGTTAATTCCACTCCAAGCTCTAAGGATGTAGGCTGCATGCCATACATAACAATTTGCTGTGGATAGCGGTCCCGCATTTTTGCAGCAAGAAGAACCTCCTGAAATCCAAGCTGGTGGATTGACATTTTGATGCCAAAATAAGCTGGAATTTCATCGCCTTCAAGCCTGATGATTGTTCCTCCCGTTTTTCCCGCATTGATCGCATCAATGATAATCAGCTTTTCAGCATCCTCAACAGGTCCCAATAATCTCATTCCGTCTGTCAGGCCTTCAATGATTTCTACATTTTCTTCCTCGCCAAGGGCTTCCTCGAGCAAGGGCAAAATGTGGATGCCAACACCCTCATCAGAGAAGAGGGTGTTGCCAATTCCTAAAATCGTTACCTTTTTATCAATCTGTCTATTATTCATGTTTGTCACCAACTGTTTTTTTAGGTTCCGTTTTATAGCCTGTAATCATGGAAGAAACGGAGCCGTTGCGTTCCAGGTAATCATCCCGGAAAGCCATGTAAATATGGATAAACATGAATAGCATGAACCCCCAAGCAGCCAGGTGATGCCAGGATCTTAATACATAGCTGTCACCGCCGAACAGGAACGGCACCCAATTGAACAGTGAGGCCCAGACGGATTCGTGCTGAGGTTCAAAATACATATAAAATCCGGTCAGCATGACAATCCATGAACCCAATCCGATAAAAATCCAGTAGCTAAGCTGCGCCAGAGGGTTATGACCTACATAGTGCGGCTTTTTATTTTTCAAAAAGAGATAAAATTTGATTGTCTCAAAAACTTCCTTCCAAAATATCAGCCTGAATGGATTGGACGTTGCATATTTATTTCCGGCGAATGTCCAATATAGCCTGTAAATCAGATTAAGCGTAAACAGGAAGGCGGCGAAAAAGTGAATGTATCGAACCCAGCCCATTAAATTAGAATAATAGGCTTCTCCGCCAATAGATGCAGATGCAAAAGGTTTTCCAATGTAAACTCCAGTGATCATTAATAGAAGAGTCGCAAAAGTATTAACCCAGTGAAAAATCCTGACGGGAAGCTCCCAAACATACACTTTTACCGATTCAGTTTTGATAGGCTTATATTTTATTAGCCTTTCTGGATGGAAAGATGCCTCGCTGCTTTTCCCGGGGGCGGGATCCGGCAGGGGAGCAGGCATTTGATTCGGTATATGTGGCATGAGGTCTGACATATTGCCTCTCCTCCTAACCTAAACGAATTTCAGTCGTATTGTTCGTTTCCAAATCTGTTAAGTGAACTGCACAAGCAAGACAAGGGTCAAAGGAATGGATAATGCGCATGATTTCCAGTGGCTGTTCTTTATTCAGCATCGGTGTTCCTTTCAGCGCTGCCTCATAAGCACCGATTTCACCCTTATGATCCTTTGGTGAAGCATTCCAGGTTGATGGTACGACTGCCTGGTAGTTCTTTGTTTTTCCGTCCTCAATATCTATCCAGTGACCCAGTGCGCCCCTTGGTGCTTCCATCCAGCCAACACCCTTGGCTCTCTTAGGCCAGCTTGACGGATCCCACTTGGTCCGGTCAAAGGTAACCTGGTTGCCGCTCCTTATATTTTTCAGCAGCTCATTCATATCATTTCTTAGCCATCCTGAAATGAGCACAGTTTCCAACCCCCGGGCTACGGTACGACCCAATGCGGATTGAAGAGCAGAGATAGGAAGGCCAAGTTTTTTAAGCGTATCGTCAACTATGCCGACAATTTCATCCTTACCAGCAGCATATCCGACAATCATCCTGGCTAGAGGACCTGTTTCCATCGGATGTTCCTTCCAGCGAGGTGCCTTAAGCCAGCTGTATTGCTTATCCGTATCAAGATTTTTGAAAGGTGCTTTAGGTCCTGTATAATTTAGGGCTGTCTCACCCTCAAAAGGATGCTTGCCCTGACCGTCACCCTCACTGCCATCATAGGTATACCAGGAGTGATCGATAAATTCCTGTACATGTTCAGGATCTTTTAGGTCAATATCATGGATTTCATTTAAGTTGCCGTTCAGGATTACTCCTCTTGGCATCCTGTAATTTTTCACATCGTATAAGTCACTTGTTGAAAAATCTCCATAACATAGATAGTTATTTAATCCTCCCCCATAGGTCCAGTCCTTATAGAACGAACCAATCGCAAGAAGGTCAGGAATATAAACTTGGTTAACGAACTCTTTAGCCTGGTCAATCAGCTGAGATACATGCATCAGACGCTCAGCATGAATGCCGTTATCACTATCAATATCCAGCGGTGTCGCCATACCTCCCACCACATAGTGAGGATGCGGGTTTTTGCCACCGAAGATGGTATGAATTTTTACAATTTCCTTTTGCCAGTCAAGCGCTTCAAGATAATGGGCTACAGCCAATAGATTAACCTCAGGAGGCAGTTTATAAGCTTTATGTCCCCAATAGCCATTTGCGAAAATTCCAAGCTGTCCGCTTTCCACTATCTTTTTCACTTTGTTTTGTACATCGGTAAAATATCCAGGTGATGATTTTGGCCAGCTTGAGATGGACTGTGCAATCCTCGAGGTTTCAGCAGGATTTGCTTTTAAAGCACTGACAACATCGACCCAGTCCAATGCGTGGAGATGGTAGAAGTGAACCACATGGTCGTGAACAAAAAGTGTTTCATTCATGATGTCGCGAATTAAATGAGCGTTTCTTGGGATTTTTATTTTAAGAGCATCTTCAACCGATCGTATGGAGGCCAAGGCATGGACCGTCGTACATACACCGCAGATCCGCTGGACGAAAGCCCAGACATCACGGGGATCACGGTCTCTTACAATAAGCTCAAGTCCGCGGACTGCCGTACCCGAGCTGTATGCTTCCTTGATTGTTCCTTTTTCATCAACATCGACTTCTACTCGAAGATGGCCTTCAATTCTGGTAATCGGATCTACAACTATTCGTTCGCTCATTCCTCGTCACCTCGTTGGTCGTCTTTCTTTTTCTTGATTACAGTCCCTGCAGCGTGAACAGCAATTCCGGCAGTGGTTGCCCCAATAGCAGCAAGCCCGACCATATCAGGATTAATTGTAGTTTGTGTTCCAGGTATCTTAGCTCTTCTTGTATAGAATGGGCCATTATCCCAAAAGGCATTTTCTGAGCATCCAATGCAAGGGTTTCCGGATTGGATTGGATAGCTAACCCCGCTATTCCAGCGCATTTCGGCACAGGAGTTGTAAGTTGTCGGTCCTTTGCAGCCTACTTTATAAAGGCAATACCCCTGTTTGGCGCCCTCATCATCGAAATCCTCAACGAACAGGCCTGCATCAAAATATGCCCGGCGGTTGCATTTATCATGAATGCGGTGGCGGTAGAAAGCTTTAGGCCTTCCCTGATTATCAAGCTCAGGCATCTTTCCGAAAGTAATTATATGGGCAATAACACCTGTCATAACCTCTGCTATTGGCGGGCAGCCAGGCACCAGGATGACCGGTGTGTTTTTCACATAACTTGTAACAGGCTTTGCCCCTGTTGGATTTGGATGAGCAGCGGCAATTCCTCCCCAGGAAGAACAGGAACCGTAAGCAATGATTGCCTTTGCGCCTTCCGCCATTTCGAGGAATGTTTCTTTTGCGGATTGTCCTGCAACAGACAGGAAGGAGTCATCTTCTGGGATACTTCCTTCAACCGCAATGACATACTCCCCTTTGTAATCCTTTAGTACCTGCTTCATCGCGGCCTCGACCTGATGGCCGGAAGCTGCCGAAAGCACTTCAGAATACTCAAGTGAAATCATATCGAGCAGAACGCTTTCAGTCTTTGGCTGTGATGATCTGATAAATGATTCCGAACAGCCTGTGCAGTCCTGGAACTGCAGCCATACGACCGGCACTCTAGTTTTCGTTTCCATAGCCTTAACAACGGTGTCGGACTGGGTGTATTCCAGACCGAGAGCGGCTGCTACAGCTGTACACATCTTCAGGAAATCCCGGCGTGTAAATCCATGATCAATAGCGGCTTCATATACGGTTTTCTGTCTCTTCATCCGCTTTTCCCCTCCACTTAACAAGTAGAAAATATATATTTTTCAGCGTAAATGTAGCATAAATATAGGGAATTAGTCTTGAATTTTCCGAAAAGTACACAAAGTCTTCTTAAGTGTATTTTTATCTTATTTTTAGTGGAAACTCCCACCAACATATAACTTGGCATTCATCAAGTCCTTTTGGCGAGTGCCGAGTTTTGCTTATCACACTCCACTCCAAACAGTTCATCCTCGAAAAAGCTATGCCTTTTCCCCATGCGGGGTAAAACTGACGAAGTCTTCCTTATCCTATGGCTTTCGTCTGACTAGGGCTTACTCGGAAAAGCAGAAGTTTTTCCATCGTGCAATAATATAGCTGACAAAGCTTTCCTTGTCCTGTCCGTCGTACGTTAAGAAATTATTCATAAAAGCAAAAAAACCTCCAGATCGCTCTGAAGGTTTTTGAAAATAATATTCTATTGTACTACTCCGGTTTCCTCTTCACTGTCCTCTGTCTCTGCCCATTCTGCTTCTTTTTTAAGTTTCTTCCTATACACAATTTTTGATAAATTAATACTTACTTCATAAAGGAACAACAATGGCAAGGTTACAACGAAATCCGACATAAAGTCCGGAGGCGTAATGACCACTGCGATGATAATCAATACGAAATAAGCGTATTTGCGGATTTTGGATAAAACAAAAGGATTAATAATCCCTAATGAAGTCAGGAACATGACGACGACAGGCAATTCAAACAGAACCCCAAATGGAAGAGTCATATTCATGATAAACTGGAAATACCTTTCGGCGGTAAAATTGGTAACAAACATATCTCCGCCCATGTCGACGAGAAATTTTAAAACCATCGGAAAGATCACAAAATATCCAAATACAAGCCCGAGTAAAAACAGGAAAAACAACGCCGGGATATAGGTAAGAGTAATTTTCCTTTCCTTCGGCATCAGGGCAGGCTTAACGAAAGCCCATATTTGGATTGCCAGCACAGGAATGGTACAGGCTATTGCAACCACAGTCGCTAGAGTAAAGTAAATCCACATTATATCACTGGGGCCAAGTACCATTAATTTTATATCCAGGTCACGAACGAACCACTTATAAATATCCTCTACATATATAAAGCCGACAATGAAGAAAATCATAAAGGCAATAACGGTTATAATCAGCCTTTTTCTTAGCTCTTCTAAGTGATCGGTTAAATGAAGTTCTTTATCTTCCATACTTTTCCCCTGCCAATTCGTTTGTTGCATCTCTAAAAAAAATCAAGAGGACGATGCTTTCAGTTTCCTAATTGATTAATATATTCGGAATAGCTAAAGAAAAAGGTGCAAGACGAATCTTACACCTTATTTAGTCAAATTTTTCTTTTCTTCATCGATATCATGCATAACATCATCAGTAAGCTCGCGAGTGGACTTTTTAAATTCCTTAAGCGTTTGCCCAAATGCACGGCCGATTTCAGGAAGCTTCTTTGGTCCAAAGATAATCAGGGCCAAAGTCAATATTAAAATTAATCCTGGTACGCCGATATTTGAAAACATGGATGAACATCCCCTTTAGGTTATCAATATTAAATCTACTATGATTATAGTATTTTAAAGGCTGCTTGGGCCAAATAAAATAAAAAAGTCATAAGAAGTTCACAAAAATGAATCTAAATGATGAAAAAGTGACATTTTACATTTTAGAGAAAAGCATTTCTATGCATTAACTCTATTCACAATTTAACAATATCTATTAACGAAGTCAATGTACAAAACCGGAAATGTCTATTTTCAAACTTTTCTTTCACTTTGAAAATATTCCATTGAGATTTGCATATACTATGTCAAAAGAAATGAATTTTTAAAAAGGAAGTGATTAAAATGGAATTTTCCCTGGATAGCTTTGATGGTGCCCTGCCGGTAGAAATCACGATTGATGATGACAATGGGCGTTATATGATTAGGAAAAGCGACACAAGCGGAGAGTTTTTTAACAGCCCAAAAGAACTGATTCAATGGGTGAAAGCGCACTTCCGTGAAGATGAATTCTGCCAGCCGCATGAATTTAACGGAATGCTTTCAAGGCTCGCGGAATATGAAATGGGCGAACTAGGCTACTAATAATCCTTTTAAGAAACCAACCCTATCACAACCGTGATAGGGTCATTGTTTTTATTGCCTTACATATATGCAAAACTCAAATTCATACGGGTTTTTTTCATCTTTAATGCCCTTTTCATTCGAAACTAATTTCCACTCTGACAAATCAAATTCAGGGAAGAAGGTATCACCGCTAAATCGGTCGTGGATCCTTGTTAGATAAAGCTTATCGGCATATTCAAAAGTCTCAATAAATATTTCCGCTCCGCCAATTACAAAGATTTCGTCCTCTATTTGGCGGCTGTATTCCACAAAGTCTTTTACCGAATGAAAAACCGTACAGCCTTCACTCGAATAATTCTTATTCCGGGTGATAATAATATTTTCTCTCCCTGGAAGCGGGCGTCCAATTGACTCGTGGGTTTTTCGGCCCATGGCGATAGGGTGTCCCATAGTAACCCTTTTAAAAAACTTTAAATCCTCTGGCAAATGCCATGGCAGCTGATTGTTTTTCCCAATCGCCCTCTCCTCGTCCATTGCCCATATAAAAGAAATCAAACACTGACAACTCCTTTAATATGCGGATGCGGATCATAGCCCTCAAGTGTAAAATCTTCAAATTGGAATCCAAAAATATCTTTAACCTCAGGATTAATTTTAAGCTGTGGAAGTGTGCGAGGCTCTCTTTCCAGCTGCATTTTAACCTGATCAATATGATTTTTATAAATATGAACATCACCAAAGGTATGCACAAATTCACCTGGTTTTAGGTCACATACCTGGGCAATCATTAATGTTAAAAGTGCATACGATGCGATATTGAAAGGCACCCCGAGGAATACATCCGCTGAACGCTGGTAAAGCTGGCAAGAAAGTTTTCCATCTGCCACATAAAACTGGAACATACAGTGACAAGGGGGTAAGGCCATTTTATTAACTTCTGCAACATTCCACGCATTAACAATTAATCTGCGGGAATCAGGATTGTTTTTTATCTGGCTAATTAATTCACTAATCTGGTCTACAGTCGTTCCGTCTGCTCCGGTCCATGATCTCCACTGATGGCCGTATACAGGTCCAAGCTCGCCATTTTCATCAGCCCACTCGTTCCAAATACGAACTCCATGGTCCTGAAGATATTTTACATTGGTATCTCCCTGTAAAAACCAGAGAAGCTCATAGATAATAGAACGTAAATGTAGCTTTTTTGTCGTTAATAGAGGAAAGCCCTCTTCCAAATTAAATCTCATTTGATAGCCAAAGGTACTAATTGTGCCTGTACCTGTACGGTCTTCTTTTACATTGCCGTTTTCTAAAATATGCTCACAAAGCTGCAAATACTGTTTCAAATCCTTCACTCCCCAAATACTCTTCTAATCATTTTAACATACGAGACTTGTCGATTAAAAAATTTTTATTATTCTAGCACGTTAAACTTTCTTGTTGGTTTCCACTTCATGCGTTCGCCTTTATTCCAAACGAAATGGGCCTTATCAACATTAGTCATAGGTTATAAAAAGTGAGAAGCCCCTCCTGTTTCTTAGATCAACCGGTAAGACTCTTTGCTGGTCCCTATTCAAGTAGTATTTAATTTTTCATAAAAATTAACAGTTCCCAAAAAAAGATAACCCCTGAGAGTTATCTTAATGACTTAATATAGTTAAAAGTTTCAGGTGCTTTATCTTTTAAGAGCGTTTTTGTATGAGGTCCAAGATAATACATTGCAAAGCATTCAGCGAAGTATTCCTCTGGGTAATCAAGGAAATACGAGTTTCCAGGAAATAGTGCCGTTTTTTCTGTATTCCATATTGCTAGAAAATCTGGATTGCTGCGAATTCCATTATAAACATAACGGTCGATTGAGTGAGCCAGTTCATGGAGCTCCAGGTTAACCGAGCTGTGGCCCTTTCCTTTCTCGCTGCTGCCGATTTTTACTAGGACCAGCTTTGATCCTCCCATTCCAGGGACATCGTTCCAGGTGGTTTTATTGTTAGGATAGCCGCGGGGAACCACACCATTTAAATATTTAGCAGTGGGATTATCGGTCAGCTGACCATTAAATAATTTAATATATATACCATCTCTATTAATTTTTTGGAGCATAGATACCGGCAAAGATCCAATCCGCCCGATCATTCCTTCAGCCTGGTTATGATCAAAAGTAGCTTCCGGGAGGATAATGATATTATTTAAGTATTGGCGTGCACTTTTCTCTTTTACATTTTGATATAATACTGAGTTTCTTGGGAACTCTGATAGCAATCTTCCATCATAAGAAGCGTGGGAAGTAGTAATCATGGAGAGAAAAAACACAGCCAGCACTAATGAAGTCATCCATTTTTTCATTTTCATTTCCCCAATGTTCTCTTTTTACTAGAATTATAGCACGGGGAAATAGATTAGTAGGCTGTAAAATGCCCACCTTATCTGTTATTTTATGGAATACCTCACCATTAGAAAAACTTGGCATTCGCCAAGTCCCTTTGGCGGATGCCCTAGTTTTACCTATGCGTTCAGAATTTAGGGATGTAAATTCTGATTAGCCAAAAAAGAAGATGCCCCTCGGCACCTCTTATTATCTTCTTATACAGTTAATCCAAAATTCCGACACAGTGCTGCTAGTCCTCCAGCAAAGCCGCTGCCGACAGCGTTGAACTTCCACTCACCATTATGGCGGTATAGCTCACAAATAACGACAGCAGTTTCAACGGAGAAATCCTCACCGAGGTCAAAACGCAGAATTTCACGGCCGGTTTCTTCATCTACTACACGGGCAAACGCATTCGATACCTGACCGAAGTTCTGGTTTCTTTGGCCAGCATCATGGATAGTAACTGTAATGGCAATTTTATGGACATGAGATGGAACTTTGCTAAAGTCAATTTTAACTTGCTCGTCATCGCCATCACCCTCACCTGTGCGGTTATCGCCGGTGTGCTCCACTGAGCCGCTTGGATGAACCAGGTTATTGTAGAAAATGAAGTCTTCATCATTAACTACCTTTCCATTTAGATCAGCTAGAAACGCTGAAGCATCGAGATCAAAGTCCTGGCCGCCATCATAATGGTTTGTATCCCAGCCGAGTCCGATGATAACCTTTGTCAGGCCAGGATTTGTTTTTGTTAAATCGATTCTTTGTCCTTTTGATAAATTAATGCTCATCTTGTCACCCCGCTAAAGAATGAATTTTAGCTATAAGATTTTACTACTTCGCCAAGGCTGGCTGCGTTTGTTCCTGTACCTACAGCAGCAAATTTCCAGTCAGTGCCATGGCGGTAGATTTCACCTACAACCAAGGATGTTTTTCCACTGTAATCATCCGTTAAATTATAGTGAAGCAAAGATTGCCCGTTTGATGGATTAACAACACGGATAAAGGCATTTTGAATCATGCCGAAATGCTGCTTTCTTTTTACAGCGTCATAAATATTAACAATGAATACAAGCTTTTGGATGTTTGATGGGACTCTTGAAAGATCTACTTGTACCTGCTCATCGTCTCCATCTCCGTCTCCAGTAAGGTTATCACCGGAGTGCTGAATGCTTCCATCAGCGCTTTTTAAGTTTCCAAAATAAACGACATCTTTATTGCTGGTAAGTTTGTCATTCGCACCAAGCATAATAACTGATGCGTCACAGTCCACGTTTGGTGCACTGCTTCCACCGCCGAACAGTGAGCCGAATAAACCGCCGCCTCCACCGCTGCTCTTAACTGGGTCCCAGCCCAAGCCTACCAATATTTTTGATAATCCTGGATTTGTTTTCGTTAAATCTACTCTTTGCCCTTTTTGTAAATTGATTGCCATAGATTTCACCCCATAATAGATTTTATAAGCCTATATGAATTAACCTTGCTGTCTTATATTTTTAAAGTTTTCCTGAAGCTGTTCAAGCCTTCTGGTACCTTCTGTACGAAGACGCTTGTTCTCTTCTTCAATCGCTTTTGTTTCCTGCATTCCTTTAATGATTATGTTCCAGGTTTCTTCAATTGTTTCAATCTTAATGCTCGGACTGCCTGCAAGCCGTGCAATATCAACACTTTGCTGAGATATGTTCTGAGCATTTCGCACAAGCATTTCATTTGTCCTGCGGTCTAGCTCACTCATCGAATCAGCTACAAGCTTTTGACGCTTTGCTGCAACCGCCTGGATTAAACCATTTTTAAAAATAGGGATGGTTGTAACAAAGGCCGAATTAATTTTCCCAATCAGCTTTGTATTACCACGCTGCAGCAGCCTAATCTGCGGTGCCGTTTGCAGTGATACCATTTTAGCCATTTCAAGGTCATAAACACGCTGTTCAAGCGCTTCAATTCCATTACGGAGAGTATCCAGCTGCATCGATGCAAGCTGATCTCCGGAGGCTGCCCGGGACTCAAGCTGCGGAAGCAGATGGTTCTTCATTTCTTCTACCTTTAATTCACCGGCGACCACGTATTTTTCAAGGGTTAAATAATATTGATAGTTTTGTTCATACATTTGCTCAAGCATATGGGTCGCGTCTGTCATTTCATGCTGATACTTGGAAATCTCAACGTAAACCTTGTCAATTTCGCTTCCCATCGTCTGATATTTACCAAAAAGCTTTTCAACCACTTTTTCGCCTTTTTTGAAAAGCTTTGAAAATATGCCGCCTGATGTTTTCTCAAAATCCTTCTTATCAAACTTGTCCATGATGCGGCCCAGCTGTTTAAGCAATTCTCCTGAATCTTCAACCTTTGTTGATCTCATGTTATGAAGAATCTGGTCAGAGAAGCGGGAGATTTGAACTGCAGGCTCTTTCCCGAATTCAAGAATCTGGATTTGGTCACGCTCATCAATTGAGTTGGCCAGGTTCTGGACCTCAGGTTCTTTTCTGAGGGCGAGCTTGATATCTGAAACCTTCGTTTCCGTCAGCAGTTCATCCGGTTTTGATTCCATCAGGTTTGCGGACGTGTTTGGTAATTGATTCATTAGGTCAATCTCCCCTTAAATTTTTTAAAAAGCTTTGGAAAATACCTTTTTTAATAATAGAAGGTTCTTTGAATTCTTGATCAAAAACAACCTCCTCGAGCCAATGGGTATCAAATAGAGACTCTGAAAGAAAATTTTCAATATCATTATGACCGGCTGGATTATAAATGGCAATATCGATCCCAAACTGATTAAGTAACAAGAGGAGGGCAGCGTCTTCTCTTGTCATAATTCCATATTTTTCGTTGTTGTATAAAATAAGCTTCGGAACCTGCTGAGAATAATCAAATCGTTCTAACAGCTGAATCATATTTTTAGGAATTTGCATCGAATGGCTGAAAAGGTATATCTTCAATTCCTCTTCACTTTCCTGTGTTATTCGCTTTAATCCCGGCTTTTCACATATCCTTCTAATCGCGCAGGCTATTCCTTTTTGAAGGCCGGAAGGAAGATGCGAGTATTTCCAATAATGGGCCTCCATCATTTTTTCCGGACTAAGCGATCCGTCTCTGCCCAGGGCATTCCGGTAATGGAAGCGGAAATCATTCGAAGTGGAGCTGGTAAACGGAAAATATCTGATAAGGATGCTATTTTCCATCTGAGTTAGTGAATGGAGTCTGTCCCAGTATTCCTTCCTATTCTTGCTGACACCCTGAAATTTAGCAAATAATGAAGGTATTTGGACCAATCCATTTGCAACATCAAAATCTGGCCGGATCATCGCAGTTTCCTTTGCCAAAATAAAAAACTCATCATAGGTCGTTTTAAGAGTTATAGAGGAAGGCGTGTAATCCCTCAGCTGCCACGGTTTATATAAGCCTGAACCTTCCTGATTGAGTATGGATTCAATCTCCCTTGAGGCCCGGTAGGCAACCGTGGTTTTACGTGCTCTTTTCTCTATTGGAAAAGGCTCGGCAGGCTTGGTCTGCTGATACTCATGAACAAAAACCTGCTCTGAGATAAATCCCTCCAATATATTGCTTCCTTCAGGCTGAAAAATAACTACATCACAGCCCATACGCACCAGCAGATAAAGGAAATATTGATGGCTCCTTTTAAAGTTTCCATACCACAGGAACCGAGGCATCTCTTTTTCTGGGTCTGCCTTCTCAAGCAAAGGAGCAAGATGGTTTTTAGACCATTTAAATAGGTCCACCACTATACGCCGCAAATTTGTGTTTTTTAAGCCTTCATTTTCAAGACGTGAAAACAATTCAAGTGTTAAAATCCATGCCTCCCTGACCTTTCTGTGAAGCGCCGGGACGTTAGACTTTAAAATAAGCTGTTCTCCATCCAAAAAAGCAACCAGACGGTTTATTGAAAGCTTTTGTTCATGATGGATATTCAGCACTTTTTGAATGGACTGAAAATGCTGATTGTCAATTGTCTTATCAAGAGAATCTTCACTTAGCAAATGAAGTTTGAGCTCCTTGCTATGTACATAATCAAATAACTGATTATAATACTCATCTTCATCAAGCGGTATGCCGAGAAAATTCCCCACTACCTGGCCAATATGGATCATTCCATTTTCCATAGAAAATGCCGGCCGCTCTGATATCGTTTTTTTCAATATCTCTGTCCAGTTTTCAAACGAAAGGGATATTGGCTGAACTTGTAATTGATTATATGATGGATACATTTATAATCCCTTCCCCTAAAGAGCAAAAGATTTTATTGAATAGGTTAGAAAATAATGTAAGCTTTCTTTACCATCATATCACAGTTAAATATAAGGTTCATTTCTTTATACGAATGTCGAAAAAAAATGTTTCATTTATTCTTTATGGGAGGCGTTTTCACCTTTTCCTCCTTTTTTGCATATAGTTGAGTACTTATGTAAAAGAAGGTGGATCAAGATGAGGCTATTTTTTAAGCGGCCCAAAATCAAGGACGTTTCTTCTGAACTGGATTCCATATTTGAAGTCATGCAGTCTGACTTTTTTGTCTATATCGACTTGATTGTTTTTAGCCTTTTATTTTCACTCATGCTTTCGCCTGTTCTTCATTCCTTAAAGATGGACTTAATCTTTTTTGCCAGCACTTATCTTGTTTTTGCAGGAAGTTATTTCTTTCTCTTTTCCAGCAGAGGAAAACCTTTTAAACTCTTTGATGAGTAAGAGCCAAAAAACCTCTAAGGATTTCTTCTCCTGCCAAAACTCCATGTTTGTTAGTAGAAACATATTCGGTGATAGAGCGATTTGCTGCCAGTTCACCGTGTGAAGGGACAAAGCGGCAGTTGCAATGCTGGAGGAAATCCCAGTCCAAAATAGAATCCCCGGCTCCTCCAGCTGCTTTCATACCTTCTCTCTGACAGATAAAGTCGATCGCAGCACCCTTACTGACGGCCTTAGGAATAAAATAAAGCTTTCGGCCCTGCAGGGAAACTCTCCATCCAAAATGGTCAACAAATCCTGATATCACTGACACTTCTTCCCAATCAAGTGGCTTATCAAGAATATAATAGAAAAATAGATCCTCTGCCTGCTTTATTTTCCCTTTGAAAATAAAGCTTTCTTTTTTTAAAAAAGACAATAGTTCAGCCTGAAGGCAGGATTCTGTTTTCATTTGATTTCTGACGATTTCAGCCCAGTCCGCGAGAATGCTGCCATTATACAAAATGTTGGCTCCATTAGCAGTAACCGCGTATCGTATTTCAAGGTCATTTTGAAAAATAAAAATCCTATTAAATTGGTCGGTAGTTCTA
The DNA here is from genome assembly GCF_058790155.1 of Neobacillus sp. FW104-15D2. Taxonomy (NCBI): domain Bacteria; kingdom Bacillati; phylum Bacillota; class Bacilli; order Caryophanales; family Bacillaceae; genus Neobacillus; species Neobacillus sp. FW104-15D2. The sequence continues at coordinate 88,803 of NZ_JBYTCJ010000017.1, read as the reverse complement.
GTCGTGACCGGAACAAACATAGCTGTGCGGCAAAGATCCTGTAAAAGCGAAAAGGCTTCTTTTGTCATAAAAGCGGTGGATACTCCGTTTCTCATTTCCACTGGCATAAGGGATTTCTTGTCAGGACATCCGAGATCCAAAAGGGCTCTTTCCGAATATATTAGCGTACGGTCAAGGTCTGAAGCAAAAATCATTCCTCTTTCCCCTTTACCTTTTTAATCAGGCCGCAGCAGGAATAATGCATGTTTGGATAATGGATGACTTCCACTCCTCTTTCTTTGGCGAGCATTAAAATGTGCTTAACATATGGGCTTGAAGGATCCCTCATAAGAATTTTCCAAGGCACTCTCCTGAGAAGCACACGTGTGGTTTCGCCCACTCCAGGCTTAACGAGATGGGAATTCTCAATTTCAAATTCCTGTTGAATCTTAAGAACCTCTTCCATCCCCTGAAAGCTTGCTTCTTTTCCTTCTGCCATTATTACCGCGGCCAACTTTGAAGCTTCTTCAAAAATAAAGCAAAACTCTTTAGAAATTAGATTGATGTAGTCATTAGATACATCCTGACTTTCCAATTCCTTATAATATTTCGCGCCATGAAAGTCTTCATTTCCAATATACATACGGTTTAAAACGGTCCTGCTGACCAGCCCGGATACGGTTGAATTAAGGCAGGCACTAGGAATAAGGAAATCCTCTCTTGTCCCATAGAGGGTTGTGCAAAATCCAGGGTCGGCAATTACTGCAAGACTATCATCCAGATCTATACCATATTTCCCCTTAAATAATTGGCAGGCTTTAGTGAGTTCTTTTGAAATAGCTCCCTTGCCTGTCCACCCATCAACAAACTGAATTTTACACCCCGGGTGCTTAGCCAATATATATCCCAATGCCTTTTCATCAATTCCTCTGTCCCGGATGATACTTATACTGTAGTGGGGCAGTGAAACATTGTATTTCTCCTGCAAATACCGTTTCAGCAGAATTCCTACTGGTGTCCCGGCCCGTGCAAGAGAAACCAGGACTGTGTCTTTCCCTTTTAATAAATATATTTGCTCGGATACAGCGCCAGTGCATAGAGCCATTTTTCGTTTGTACTCGTTTAAAGTATGCCAAAACAAATCAACATAGTGCTCAGGAGGCTGGTATTCCATTGGGAGAGTCTCACTGTAATGCTGTCCGGCCTGGACATTCTTTTCCCTGTTTTCTGTTGTATCTTCAAGCTTGATCCCGCTTAAATCCTTTAGTAAAAACACAACATCATTTTCACTATAGGATCCAATACTATCTGGTTTAGCCAAAACCTTATTCATGCCTTTCACCCCCCTGTGCTGAAAAAAACACTATTTTAACAGAAGGAATAAGTGTTTTTTCAAGTTCCTTTAGAAAAGCAGCCAGCTGTTTATGCAGAACCTCTCTTTCAAAAAACACAAATACTTCTTCGTATAAACCTGGAGGAATGTTGTACACAAAATGATTAACCGTTTTATCTTCAGGATTTGGAAACGCTAAACCATACCTTGCTCCGTAGCCAGGTTCATTTTTTACATAAATAGGACTTCTAGTGGTAGATTGATAGCTGACACCTTCCCCCATAAAAGAGGCTATTTTCATTGGAAGGTACATAAACTCTCCGGTTCCAAGACAAAGGGTCCTGCTGCCATTCCTTTTAGACACAAGGAATTCAGCCGCATTCCGGGAATCTGACCATAAATCTCTGTTTTCTTCAGCTTTTAGACTGAAACGGCCGGTTTCTTTTAAATAATAAGAGTTGTTCACCTTGCCATCCCCAGAGACAGAAGGATTATGAATGCCTGCAAAATAGTTTGGAAGATGAATATATTCCACTTCCGCAGGTATTCTCTCTTCAGGAATCGCGACTAAAGCTTCTTCTTCAATTTCTTTTTCATTGTTAACCTTAGCTAGTCCAGAAACAAGACTAACAATATGTATGGTGATTCCTATTTCATCTTCAGCCTGTTTAAAGGCAGCTCTTGCTTCCTCAGAGCGCCAATCTAAAATAGAAACAACCGTATATTCCTTCCTTGGAAATTGAGACTGAATAGAGCGAATAATATTTAAGGCTGTTTTTCCAGTGGTCAGTTCATCGTCAACTAGGATGATCTCTCTGCCATCCTGAAGGAGTTCAAGAGGAATATAACAGCGGTGCGAGGTGGCATGAGAATGCTCCTCTTCAAATCTGATTACAGGATCAATGTTCAACAGTTCTTCCCTCGTGGTATGGAAAAAATCGGCCGTCTCGAAGCAATCAATAAAAGCATGTCCAAGAGCAGTAGCAGTTTCAGCAAAACCAATGATTAGCGGGCGATGGGTACTATCAATAAAAGGTTCAAGTATATAAGAAAAATCATTCGTTTTAAAAGCAGACAGGAGAGCGTCTTTGCTCTCAGCCTTCTTGCCTTTCACTTTTTCAAGATAACCTGCGGCTAGCAGCGCAGAGGTTAAAAGCGCTTTTTGCGGGTATACAGGAATATGCTTGCCAAGTACCTTGCTGACAAAAAGGAAAGATCTTTTCTTATTGATTCTTGCCGCCATATCAAATAGTTCTTCTAACTTCAGGTCAAATGGATTTTCGGTGAGTTCTATTTCCGCCTTAATCGAATTTAAAATATTATACGTATACTTTTTTTCTGAGCAGGTCAAGGTTTGTGTATTCTTCATGCAGCACCCCATATAGTTGAGATTTCAAAAGTATTTTGGAAGCCCAATATGTATGGGGCTTTATTTCATTCATTTTATTGGCAAATTGGCTCTTTACGGCACCAGATTCGTCCGATTCGGCTTCAAGAATGTTTTGGGCATCCATAAATTCCTCATAGGAAACCACATTCATAGCCTGGACTGCTTTAATATGGGATGGATGAATAACTGTTTTTCCCGTTATTCCATTTGCAATATCCATCATGACCTCTTTTAAAAGACCATCCATATTTCTGTCGATGAGATCAGCTCTCCATTTAATTCCTTCTTCGCCATAACGTTCACGAAAAGGTGTTTGTCTTAGCTGAGGCTTCAGCATTCTTTCCTTCGGAGAGAAATACTCCCATACAGGACCAGATACAATATAAGGTGAGTCAGCTCTTAAGAAAACGTTAATAATGTCAGCGATACAATCCCTTAAAACCGCAATATCATAAACTGTCATATCAGTGCTTCTCCTGATACCATATAAACCGCTGAAATCCGTAGCACCGATCCTGACATTTAAAATAAACTCCCGGTATTCGTCAAGAAGGTTCTTTATCCCAATCAATTCATCCATTCTGCTTTCCTTTTGTATTACCTTAGGGGTTTCAAGAATAGGCATTGCATAAAAAGGACCAAAGTCGGTATTTATGCTGCGCAACTCATCAAGGAGCAGCCGCCCGCTTACCGGTTCGAATTTTGGGAGCACTACACCGGCCGAAACTTGAATGCCCTCTCCCAATTGTTCTCTTATTCTCTTCAATTGGTCCAGGTCCCGGACTCTTATAAAGATCAGAGGCAGATCATCAAATGACAAATATCCATTTTTTACAGCAGTCATTAAATGGTCCATTTCTTCGACCAGATTATTTTCGGCAAACAAAACTTCCTTGTCGCCCACGGCATCCTCAAGATCGAGGACAAGCGAAGTAAGGCCTTGATGTTTCTTTGAAATAATGCTTTGATGAATATCTCCTCTGGTTGCAGGCATATAAAGAGTGGCTCCAAGGGCATAAGAAAGTATCTCTCTATCGGTGAATTTATTAAATGACCCGGGTTCCTTAAAAAACAAGTCTGACATTTCTTTATCATAAAAATCAGAGAAAAATCTCATTGAAAGATTACACACCCTATCATTGATAATTCCATAATTCTTTTAAGCACTCTCTTATTTTCCACATTCTAACAGTGCTTTTGGTTAAAAAGAAAGGGAGCGGACATATGTCTGATCCCTTTTAGCTTTATTCATTTATTGTTCCTGATTTCCGGTTTCCTTCTTCTTATTTACATAGTGGATGATAAATGTTAATCCAAAAGTGATAACTAAGAGAATGAAGAAGTAGGTTGATTCAATTTCAATATGGAATACACCTAGGAACATTTTTACTGCAATAATAGCGATTAATACATAAGCAGTTGTTTCCAGCTCAGGCACACGGTCAATCAGTTTAAGGAATACTCCTGCCACTCCCCGCATCATAAGAACGCCAAGAATACCGCCTATAAACAGTACCCATACCTTCTGGCTTACACCAAAAGCAGCAAGCACACTATCCACAGAGAAGGCAATATCCATTATTTCAACAGCCACAACCGTTCCCCAGAAAATACCGAAAGTACGGATGAGCAGTCCACCCTGTTTCATGCCTTCAGCTTCATCTTCACCCTCGGAATCGCCTTTGCTTTTGTCAATAAAATATTTAATGGACAGCCATGCAAGATAGCCTGCACCAATAACTTTAATCCACCACAGTTTAATTAAGAATACCCCTAAACCAATAGCTACAAAACGGAAGGCATAGGCACCAAGCAGACCATAAAAAAGTGCTTTTTTCCGTTTCTCCACTGGCAGGTGGCGAACCATAACAGCAAGTACAAGAGCGTTATCCGCAGAAAGCAGACCCTCAAGAATAATTAATGTACCAATCAAACCCCAGCTGACAGGGTCAGTTAAAACTTTCCCCCACATATCCCAATCAAAGAATTCTGAATAGGTGTGTAAAATTCCTTCTAACATTTAAAAAGTTCCTCCCAAATTAGAAAAGCATAAGTGCCCGTTTAGTTTAGCAACTTCATTGGGCACTTGAGCTTGACAGTTATCTATTAACCCTTTTAAAAAGACCCGGCAGGACGCCGAGTCCGTTCATTTTTAATTAGCCTACCTGAAGGCCAAAGTCAGTTGCCAAAGCCGCAAGGCCGCCCTGGTAACCACTGCCGATGGCGCTGAATTTCCACTCACCATTATGGCGGTAAAGCTCTCCCGCAACTAGTGCTGTTTCAATAGAAAAGTCTTCGCCAAGATCATAGCGGATTAGTTCTTCGCCAGTTTCCTCATTAAAAATGCGGCAATAGGCATTTGCAACTTGTCCAAAGTTCTGGTTTCTAGTTTCTGCGTCGTGAATGGTGATAGTGAATGCGATACGCTGAATGTTCGCGGGAACAGTTCCAAGGGAGACTTTAACCTGTTCGTCATCTCCATCACCAGCGCCAGTCCGATTATCACCTGTATGTTCTATTGAACCGTTGCCGCCTTTTGGATTGTTATAAAAAACAAAATCGCTTTCGGTTGTTACCTTTCCATTCTCACCAAGCAAAAAGACGGAAGAGTCAAGGTCAAAATCATTGCCTCCGTCATATTTATTTGTATCCCAGCCCAATCCTACTACTACATTTTTCAAACCAGGATTATTTTTTGTTAAATCTACTTTTTGTCCTTTTGATAAACTTACTGCCATTTTTTCATACCTCCGTTTTAGGTTATAGTCTATTTACGAGCTTTTCCTAAAAAAGTTTCACAATTTCATAATAATTTTTTGGGCACCTATATGCAAATATTAGGCGATTTTCAACTCATCCATTTCGGAGGAGTATTTTTATTCCAGTAGATGGATCCCAAAGGATAGTGCTGAGCGAACTCATCAGAGGCTGTATGGTAATGAAAGTTAAACCAGTAGCCAGCCTGAGGAGGATTCTCCCGCCGAACATGAAACCTGATAACATCTTTGCCAGTAAGGGAGTTTTTTATGTGGAAGATTTTTTCGGAATATCCGCCGCCCGGTTCTTCTGAGATAGTTAAATACGCTAAATCTTCTTCCGGTATCTTTGCAGCTGTCTCTTCGATTGCCTTATGAATGTTAGGCAAAATAATCTCCTTAAACTCATTTTCTATTACAGGCTTTATCCTTGATCCGAATTTTTGGTAGGACTGTGACTCTGCCTGTTTGACCATTTCAAAGACTAATTCTTCCCTATCCGGCAGGTTATCACTGTAATACGAAGAATTGTTTGATGCTGCTTCAACCGTATCCCTGTCTGAAGGATTCTTCGAATAGAAGGTATCCATTAGCTGAGAAGGCGATATAAGGCCAAAGGTTAGTACAGATATCAATACAACAAAAGACTTGCGCACCCATTTACTCATATGTAAGTACCCCACAATCCGGAAGATATCCCGTTTTTTCAAATCTTATAAAATATTATACTTCTTTTTTTGAAAAAATGGAAAAATAGGTTTTAAAATTATATGTTAGGTTAATATCTTAATAATAAAGCATAGAACGGGGAGTGGGGATTTCCATGAATCTTGTAGTTTTCTTAGGCTGTTTGTTAATGTTGGTGTATTTTATTTATTTATCTGCAGTTGATTAAGAACAAAAAACGCAAGCAACAATGTAAAATTCTATAGTTTCCTAAACGATAATAAAAGCCAGGCAGCAGCCTGGCTTTATGTTATTTTTCTATATAACCAAAGTGAAATTTGGCTGATTTCCTTACAAGGACCTTAAATCCAAATCTTTCAAAGCGTTTGCTTTTAAAATGGTCTTTTAGAATAACCCTGTTTTTTGCTATCCTTAATGCTTCTTCAATAGCTGCGCTTGTAATTTCCTCTCTTAAAGCAAAATTCCCCAGAGACTTAATACCGTCAGATTCAAGAATACTTTCCTCAAACATAGGATCAAAGTATACACAGTTAAAGGATTCGTCTTGTAATTCCTTAATATAGGTAAAAGCTTCTGCATTCCTGACCGAAATTCTACGCATGGCTGCATCCATCTCATCAATACCGGACATCCAAGTTTTTAGACCGGTTTTGATCATGTAAGATAAATACCTTTGTCCCTCTATTCCAGTAACTTTTCCTTTTTCACCTACAACATAACTTGCTGTAATTGCATCAGATGCTAACCCGAGTGTGCAATCAAGCAGGCTCATACCTTCCTTCAATGATGCAGCATCAATGAAAGGATCCCGTTCTCCCCTTTGGAGCCTTTTTACACGGAACATGGCGGAGTTGGGATGAAAAAAGAACGGTTGGGATTCATTTTTTTTATATAACTCCATCCTGTCTTTTCCAATCACCAGACAGTCACTGTCTTGTTCACTTGTTATAGAAGCTACGGACTGCTTTTTCCTCGGAACATAAGGCACCTGCAGGTCTAAGGCTGCCTTTTTCGCTATCTCTATCATCGCCTGAGTTGTTCGGCCCGCGGTGGTTATAAACATAAAGATCACATACCAGTTCGATTTTATTTTTTAAAATTAAGCTAAAAATCTTAAATGAGCTATATCAGACACCCATGCAAAAAACATAGGCACACAAATGAATGCAATAACAGTTATTCAGGGTAGAGCCAAAAATGAAAAAGAAAGGACGCCTATACGGCATCCCTTAGTTTTAGCAGTTGGCTTCAAATGCAGCCTTTAAGTTTTCCATAACGTTTTCCATGGAGTTTCCTTCTATTTCATGACGTGGAATGAAGTGGACAACTTCCTTGCCCTTTATTAATGCCATGGATGGTGAAGATGGTTCGTAGCCTTCAAAATACTCCCGCATTTTTGCAGTTGCTTCTTTATCCTGTCCAGCAAATACTGTTACAAGATGTTCAGGCTTTTTATCGCTCTGAAGGACAGCCTGGGTTGCAGCAGGACGAGCAAGCCCTGCAGCACATCCGCATACTGAATTAACAACTATTAATGTAGTACCAGATGTATTTTCCATAAAGCTCTCTACATCTTCTGGTGATCCAAGCTCCTGAAATCCTGCTCTGGTAAGCTCTTCTCTCATCGGCTTAACCATTTGTCTCATATATTCTTCATATGCCATTGACATAAATAATCCCTCCAATAGGTCGTATTTACTGTTAGCATACTATACTTGATGGCAGTACTGCAATGAATCGGTTTATTCCTTGCCTTTACGGGACTCCGTCATTTGCTTCCACACAGAACCCAGTGCTGCTTCCCCGCCTTCAATGCGTTCGATTGCCATTTTAACCTGAAGGCTGACCTCGAATTCAGGATCACTTTCGGCTTCTTTTAAAGCTGAAAGGGCTGTTCCACTGCCAACTTCATATAAAAACATCGCCGCTCTCCAGCGAACGAGCTTGCTGTCATCCTTTAAAGCAAGGATCATTTCATCCTCTGCTTCTTCAAAACCTAAATCAGACAGGCAGTCTCCCGCAGTTCGTCTAACTGTGACTGTTTTATCTTTTAAAGCTTTATAAAGGAGCGGAAGAACGGACTTGTCTTTGATCATCCCTATATAAACAGTAGCAAGTCTTCTTACGGAGGCTTTTTCATCGGTAAGAGCTTTTTCAAGCAGTGGGAGATCGTCAATTGTCGGATCATCCATCTGTTCAAGCAGCTGATAGCGAATATGCCAGTCAGGGTTGTCCAAATCGCCAACTTTTACTTTTTTACGCTGGTGTTTTACAGGAGCTGCGCTGTCCCTTTCCTTTGATACACCTAGAGCTACTAGCTCATCAAGGCGTGCTGGTGGATAGGAAGCGATAAGTTCCTCAACAACTTCATTTCCTACTTGATCAAAATCTCCGTATCGGATGCCATAATCCTTCCAGCCACGAAGCAAAATATAATTCTCATCTTCCAGCTGGGCCTTCTCTCTAGCTTGTAAAAAGTATTCAGGCATACCAAAGCGTCTCTCAGTTGTTCCGTCTGAAAGCTTAACCTGCAGAGGAATTTCTTTAAACATTTGAACCTGAACCCTTATTTCACCAAAATGGTCATTAACTTGTGTAGTTTGCTGAGCATTTTCTGCCGTTGTATCTCCAAACGCTTCTCTCACCTTTGGAAGCAATTCCTTCCAATCGTATTTGGCGTTCCTTTCAACAGCAAAAAAGTCTGCAACATGGTAAACTCCCTTTATCCCCTCAATTGAAAGAATTGTTTTTACAACCTCAGGAGCCCCTTCAGAAGCATCTTTTTTATAATTATGGCTTTTGCCCATAGGTAATTCAGTGTTCAATATAATTTTCATTGTATTCGGGCTTGGAGTTGGCTCTATTGATAAAATCTTCAATCCAATCACCTTTTTCCAGTTCTGTATTTTATAACTCTTTACAGCGCTCACTTTTTTTATTGTTCTGCCAGCTCTGACAGATAGCTCCATCTTTCAATCAGGTATTCAAGCCTTTCGTTCAATTCGGCTTCCTTTTTCATTAACTCTTGTCCTTTTGTAAAATCACTTCCGATTCTCTCCATCTCGGAAGCAACCTCTTTCAAGCGGTTTTCAGTTTTTTCAATTTCGTCGTCAATTGATTCCCATTCACGTGTTTCATTATAATTCAATTTTTTCTTTTTTTCCCGTTCGGGAGACTTGGATTGTACGTGTGCTGCCGATTGTACTTTAACCGATGCTGCTTCGGTCTCTTTTTCCAGGTACTCAGAATAATTACCATAGAAGGTGCTGATCATACCCTGGCCTTCTAAAATGAGAAGCTGTTCAGTTACTTTATCAAGAAAATAACGGTCATGGGAAACAGTGATAACTACACCTGGAAAGTCTTCCAGATAGTCTTCAAGGACCGTAAGGGTTTGAGTATCAAGATCATTTGTCGGCTCGTCCAGTAAAAGAACATTCGGAGCGGTCATCAATATTTTCAGCAGGTACAAACGGCGTTTTTCTCCGCCGGAAAGCTTACGAATAGGTGTCCCATGAGAAAATGAAGGAAATAGAAAACGTTCAAGCATCTGAGCGGCTGATATTGTTTTACCATCAGAGGTATCAACCACTTCTGCAGTTTCCTTGATATATTCAATCATCCGCTTATTTCCATCCATATCTTCGCTCTCTTGAGTATAGTAAGCGATTTTTACTGTCTGCCCCATCTGATATTCCCCATTATCCAGGGGAATCTTTTTAGCCAGAATATTTAACAGCGTGGATTTTCCCGTACCATTACGGCCAATGATGCCCAATCTGTCACCGGGTTTTACCAGCAAATTAAAATGGCTGAGAATGGTTTTTTCACCATAGGTTTTGGAGGCATCTTTTAGTTCGAATACCTGTTTTCCTAGTCTGCTTCCGTTTAGGGAAATATCCAGCTTTTCAGATGACCTGCCGCCTCCCACTTGTTCTTCCAGACCTTCAAAACGCTGGATACGGGCCTTTTGTTTCGTGGACCGTGCTTTTGCGCCTCTGCGGATCCACTCCAATTCTCTTCTGAATAAATTTTTTCTTTTATCCAGTGTGGCTGCCTCATTTTCCTCACGGATGGCCTTTGCTTCCAAAAACGATGCATAATTCCCTTTATAGGTGTACAAGTTTCCTCCATCTAATTCAAAAATCCTGTTCGTGACTCTATCAAGGAAATAACGGTCGTGGGTAACCAAAAGCAGGGCACCATTATAGCGGCCCAAATAATCCTCAAGCCATTTTACAGTATCAAAATCAAGATGGTTTGTTGGTTCATCCAATATGAGTAAATCAGGGGATTCAATCAGAACCTGTGCTAAAGCGACACGCTTTTTCTGTCCACCTGAAAGCTCTCCAACTCTTGCGCCAAAGTTTTCGATACCAAGTTTCATTAAAACGGTTTTGGCATTTGTACTTGCATCCCATGCATTAAGGGCATCCATTTGCTTTTGATATTCGAATAAGGATTCCTGCAGTCTATTATCTTCGGGTGACTGGTTTAAATTGATTAAGGCCCTTTCGTATTCCCTCATCAATTTTAGTATAGGGGAATTTCCTCTGAAAACCTGCTCAAGAACCGTCTCGTCTGTCTCAAAATCAGGATTTTGTTCCAAATAAGCAATCGTATAATCCTTGGCTGTAATTATCTCGCCATTATCCGGAACATCAATACCGGCCACAATTTTAAGCAAGGAAGATTTCCCTGTACCATTGACGCCAATCAGGCCCACCCGCTCTTTTTCCCCAATAGTGAAGGAAATGTTCCTAAACAGTTCCTTTTCACCATAGGTTTTTAATAAATTTTCTCCAGTGAGCATTTTCATTGTTGACCATTCCATTCCTTATAGAATTGATTCAAAAAGGTTTCCATCACATTTTGGCGTTCTTCAGCCATGTTCCTGGCTGTTTCTGTATTCATTAAATCTTTTAGTTTTAACAGCTTCTCATAAAAATGATTGATAGAGGTCGATTTGCCTTTTCGATATTCCTGCTCCGTCATTTTATCTCTTGTTAAAATTTCAGGGTTGTATATTTGCTGCCCTTTTTTCCCGCCATAGGCAAAGGCTCTGGCAATACCAATAGCTCCAATAGCATCAAGACGGTCCGCATCCTGGACAATTTTAGCTTCCATAGATGGAAGCTCCATTTTTCGGCCCCCTTTAAAAGAGATTGAATCTATGATTTCTTTTATCCGTTCTCTTGAATCTGCCGACAATTCTAACGTACTCAGAAAAGCATTTAATTTTTGTGTGCCCTTTTCAGCACTTTCATTTAGTTTTTCATCCGGTATATCATGAAGCAGGGCTGCCAATTCAATAATAAACGGATCCCCTGTTCCTTCTTTTTCGCATATATAAAGCGCATTACAGCGCACACGTTCAATATGAAACCAATCATGTCCAGTCGGGTCTTCCCCGAGCTCACTGCGGACAAAGTCTTCTATATATTTAACCATTTCTATATTCATTCTTATTCCCCGCTTTCCATCCATGCTATTTTACCAAAAAAGGAAGTATTATTCTAAGGAAACCTCAGCCCTTGCCAAGCGATTAAGTTATAGATGTAACAGCTTTGGCCCGATTCTTCTCTAATCCAGGAAAAAGCCAAAAGAAAAAAGTGCTCACAGGCACTTTATTTCAGTTCGTTATACCAGCTGATTCCCAGCGTATTCTCTCCTGCATGGACTCCTATTGTTGCACCAAGCGGGCAGCAGTAAAAATGGAGATTCGGAAATTCCTCCTGAAGCTCGTTTTTCCATTCTTCAGCTGATTCTAAATGAAGGCCATATAATATATAAGCCTCTTTGAATTGATTCTTTTCGTAAGACGAGCGAAGATATTCTATCATTTTTTCCTTTGCCTTCTTGTCTCCTCTTGCCTTTTCCTTTACCTCGAGGACACCGTCTGCAATCGATATTATTGGTTTCACTTTAAGCATGCTTCCCAAATAAAACTGGACACCAGACATCCTGCCGCTGCGGTGCAGCTGTTCCAGACTTCCCACCACAACATAAGTTTCATTGGAGTCCCTTATATTCTCCACATCTGCCCTTACTTCTTCCATGGTTTTACCGGAAGCCGCTGTCTCGATTGCCCTTTTAAGAAGAACAGATAAGGGATAAGCGAGAATTTTGGAGTCAATTGAAGTTATTGGGATATCCACAAGCTGTGCAGCCTGTTCACTTGATGAAAATGTACCGCTCAGTTTGGAAGAAAGCAGAACAGATACAATCTGCTCATATTCTTTGGAGAGTTTCTCATACAATTCCTGAAAGGCGCCAATAGACGGCTGTGATGTTTTGGGAGGGTTATTCAAATATTTAAGCCTTTCAAAAAGCTGCTCTGATGTCAGGTCAATTCCATCCAAAAATTCTTCTCCATCTAATAAAACAGTTAAAGGAATGCTATATAAATCAGGGTTGTTTTTTAATTCATCATCTAAAAAAGCAGTGCTGTCTGTTACCCAAGCAATCTTTTTCATCTGCTCTCCCCTTTTTTAAGTTTATAGGTCTGTTAAAAATTTACTTTTTTATACTCTAGGTCCTCGCTTTCCGCAAGTAACTCGCGAGCTGCACGTCGCATTGCCTGCTGGGTCTCCTTTGGACCACTTTTTTCTCTTCTCCCTCGTGCAGTGTTTTTGAATTCACGTTCAACGTTCAGAGGGAAAAATGTTAAAGTCAGCTTCAACATTACATAGTATAAAACAACTTACCGAAAATTCAGTCTTTAATTCTAACTCTAACGGGTTTTTAACAAAAAGTAAATTATAAAATATACGATTTGGTCTGTATATAAATAATACACTTGGGATGCTCCCAAGTGTATTATGCGAATTATCTTTTTTAAAATCCATAATGGTTTAGAAATTTTTAGGGTTAAAGAATTTTAGTTAGTTACCCCTTTAATTTACTTATACAAGACATAAGCTATTTTAACAAGGCTTCAATATCTGGAATAATATCTTTCGGTTTTGTAGCGGGTGCAAATCGTTTGATGACATTTCCGTTGGCATCGACTAAGAATTTAGTAAAATTCCATTTAACTGCCTTAACGCCAAGAAGTCCAGGAGCATTCTCAGTCAAATAAACAAATAAAGGATGAGCATCCTTGCCGTTCACATCCACTTTTTTAAACATTGGAAATGTAACACCATAGTTAACTTGGCAAAAAGACTCTATTTCCTCCTCGGTACCCGGCTCCTGATTCATAAATTGGTTGCACGGGAAACCTAAAACAGAAAAACCCCTGTCTTTATATTTTTCATAAAGCTCCTGCAGTTCCTGGTACTGTGGCGTAAATCCGCATTTGCTTGCAGTGTTTACAATCATAAGCACTTTGCCATTGTACTCCTCCATGGAAACTTCTTTCCCGGAAATCGTTTTGGCGCTAAAAGAATAAACCGACATATCAGCCCTCCATTTCTGCTAGCTTATGATTAGCTCTCTTACTTCTCTGAGCGTAACCAGCATGTAATCAATCATATCCACTAGGTCATCCATTTGATCCTCTGTAATGATTCTATCAAATTGGACTGTAATTGTATTGCAAATAGTATCGTTCTTATCAAAAGGGCTAATAGTAGCAGCTTGACTGATTTTCCTATCTTTTCCCCATATACGTTTGAACATCTCAGCAATAGTTGAAAAATAATCAAGCTCGTTTTTATGAATGAAGGTAAATTCCAGCTTCACTGTGCAGCCTTCTTCACCACTTGAAAAGTGACCAAGGAGAAGTTCAGATGCCAAGTTTTGCAGCCTGGCATCCAGCACAATCCTGGCATGGGATTCTTCCGCATCAGCCAGCTGGAACATTAAATCAAAAGATCTGGAAAGCTTTGCAAGATTGACAATATCATTTCGGTCAGTGATTACTATTTGTTTATCCAAATCCTTATCATACAAAGCACCTTCCAAAACCACTTTCATATTATCGAAAGCCGTAGGGTCAAACATTAACTTCACCTCTTAGAAAAGCTTCAGCGCCATTAGTGGCGCTGAAGCTGGAGCATTTTAAAATAGGCCCACGGCATTACCATCTTCATCCACATCCATTTTTAATGCGGCTGGTTTCTTTGGCAGGCCTGGCATTGTCATCACTTCTCCTGTCAAGGCTACCAAAAACCCTGCACCAATGGAAGGCTTGAACTCCCTAACTGTTACAGTAAAACCAACCGGACGCCCAAGCTTAGCAGGATCATCTGACAAGGAGTACTGAGATTTAGCCATACAAATCGGAAGATCTGACCATCCGAATTTTTCAAAATCGATAAGCTGTTTTTTTGCTTTTGGAGAAAACTCTACTCCTTCTCCTCCGTAAACCTTTTGAACAATTGTTTTTACTTTTTCTTCAATTGAGTCAGACAACTCATATAGTGGGTGGAAGTTATTTTCACTTTCATCAATAACCTTTAAAAGGAGTTCAGCAAGTGCTTCTCCACCGGCGCCGCCTTTTTCCCAAACTTCTGTGAGAGCGACAGGGATATTTTCATTTGAACAAAATTCTAGAAGATTCTGAACCTCGAGATCAGTGTCTGCTGTAAAACGGTTGATAGCAACGACTGCTGGGAGTCCGAAACTCTGAATTGTTTCAATATGTTTTTTCAGATTAGCAAAGCCTTTAATCAGTGCTTCTACATTCTCATTTCCTAGTTCAGATTTTGCTACTCCGCCATGCATTTTCAATGCGCGGATTGTGGCTACAATAACCACAGCCTCCGGTTTTATCCCTGCACTTCTTGATTTAATATGAAGAAATTTTTCTGCCCCAAGATCAGCGCCAAAACCGCCTTCTGTTATAACATAATCCGCAAGTTTTGAAGCGGCTTGTGTAGCGATCACACTATTGCAGCCATGGGCAATGTTTGCAAACGGACCGCCATGAACCAAAGCAGGTGTATGCTCAATGGTTTGAACAAGGTTTGGTTTAACAGCGTCCTTTAACAGAAGTGCAAGAGCCCCCTCAACTCCGAGGTCGCCCACTGTAACAGGCTCTTTTTGATAATTATAAGCAACAACCATTCTTGAAAGTCTCAGCTTCAAATCCTTAAGATCACTTGCAAGGCATAGTACAGCCATTATCTCGGAGGCAACTGTAATATCAAAGCCATCTTCCCGGGGAACGCCTTGAAGCGGGCCGCCTAAACCAATAATCACTTTTCTTAATGCCCTGTCATTTAAATCAACAGCCCTTTTCCAAACAATTCGGCGCTGATCGATTTGCAGCTCATTTCCCTGCTGCATATGGTTATCAAGGAGAGCTGCAAGAGCATTATTTGCTGTGGTAATGGCATGGAGATCACCTGTAAAATGAAGATTGATATCCTCCATTGGAAGGACCTGAGAGTAGCCTCCTCCAGTAGCTCCGCCTTTAATGCCCATTGTTGGCCCAAGGGAAGGCTCACGCATGGCAATCATGGCATTTTTACCGATACGGTTAAAAGCATCTGCAAGGCCAACTGTGACGGTTGATTTGCCTTCACCTGCAGGAGTAGGATTGATGGATGTTACTAATATAATTTTTCCGCTCACTTTTGTTTTTAGTTTAGCTAATGCTTCATTTGATATTTTCGCTTTAAATTTACCATATAATTCAAGGTCATCTTCAGTTAACCCTATTTTTGCCGCTATTTCTTTAATTGGCTTCATTGTTGCCTGCTGTGCAATTTCAATATCAGATTTAAATTCTGTTTTCATTGTCATAACAATCCCCCAATTCCCCTCTGAAAAGAATATTATTCATTTTCATTGTACCAAATCAATGGTCCATAGAGAGGAAGATAAATATGAAATTTTTGTTCATTTTTTATTGTTCCAAAAGAAAAAACCGTTATAATTGTGTTGAACGTTTTTTAAGAAAATTTAGTACAATGCAGGATTAAAGCTCCACATAGAAGTGGCCAGTCGAATTTTATGGGTCCTTACCTGCTAAAGAAAACTTGGTTGGGCCTTTAGATGAGATCAGTGCCATAGTTTCACTGTGTCGTTTGGAATGATTGGATATAAATTCCTATAAATAAAAAGGGGGAACGAAAATGCCTATTAACATACCAAAACTTCTCCCTGCACGGGAGACATTGGAGAAGGAAAATATCTTTGTGATGGATGATGAAAGAGCCTATACACAGGATATCAGGCCTCTTAACATCCTTATTTTAAATCTAATGCCCATTAAGGAAACAACTGAGACACAGCTATTGCGGGTTCTTGGTAACACTCCTTTACAGGTGAATGTCACCTTTTTAAAAACAGATACATATCAATCAAGGAATACGAGCAGGGATCATCTCGATTTATTTTACCAAAGCTTTTCGGATATAAAGGGCCAAAAATTTGATGGTCTTATTATTACAGGCGCTCCTGTCGAGCTGATGGAGTTCGAAAATGTTGGCTATTGGCCGGAATTGACTGAAATAATGGAATGGTCAAAAACCAATGTAACATCTACTCTGCACATTTGCTGGGGTGCCCAGGCAGCACTTCATTATCATTATGGAATTGGAAAAATGACCCTTCCAAGTAAATGCTCAGGAGTATATTCCCACAAGGTCCATGAACCAAATGAAAGGCTGATGATGGGGTTTAATGACTTCTTTTTTGCTCCCCATTCACGCAACACGGATGTTTCTTCTGAGGAGATAGAAGGCCATCCGGCTCTCAAACTGCTTGCCTCCTCTAAAGAGGCTGGTGCTCTTATTATTGCCTCAAAAGATGGAAGGCATATTATGATAACCGGCCATCTTGAGTATGAGGCAGGAACGCTGGCCTGGGAATATGAGCGGGATTTACAAAAGGGGCTGGATATAAAAATTCCGGAGCATTATTTTCCACAGGATGACCCAGCCCAGGCACCAGTGAACAGTTGGCGTTCTCATGGATTTCTCCTTTTCTCTAACTGGTTAAATTATTATGTATACCAACAAACACCATATACATGGAAATAAAAGAAGCTGTGCCCCTCGTTGAGTGGTACAGCTTTTTGCTTTATTCGTTTTTCTGAAGCATAAAAACCCACATGAAAGACAGTGATTGCTTTAAATTGAGCGGTAAAGAATCCACTGGAAAATGATCTGTTCCTTTTTTGTAGACCCCTATTTCATCAATCTTTGTAAATCCATTTTCGCTTGCGAGCCTGTCTAACTCCCATGGCATCATAGTATTGCAAATAACTCTTTCTCCGTATAGACGTGAATAGCTGTTGTTTCTTGGCATAGCTGTTGGGCCCAATAGACCGATGCATGCATATCCGTCTTTTTTCAGGATTCTATGAATCTCTTTTAAGACCAACAATGGATTTTCGGTCCATTCCATCGAATTTATTGCCAGCACCCCATCAAATAACTGCTTATCAAAAGGAAGATTGGAAATATCACTTTGAACCCATTCGACAAGTGAGCCGGAGCTTGTTTTTGCTTTTTGAAGCATTTCCTCTGAAACATCTGCCCCTGTCACGTTATATCCCAAACTTGCCAGCTTTGCAGAAGCATAACCGTCACCACAGCCGAGGTCCGCAACTTTTGAACCCACAGGTATCTGCCTTTGAAAAAATGGCAGGATATCCTTTCTGCTCCCTGTTTCCCACATATCTCTGCTTTTAGAGTGCCAGCTCTGAGCCATTTTATTCCATTGTTTTTCCGCTTCATCTTTCCAATTAAACTTCTCCATAAATAACCACCCTTTTCAAATCATTGAATATGATAAGCTATAGAATTTATTACTTACTTCTTCAGACTTTATGGAAAAACCTTTGTTTACAAACATGAAGAACGTGTAAAACTAAAAAAAGGAGGTGTTGCTAGATGGAAAAAATAATCGCCCTTCACCGAAATTACTTTGGTGATATTATAAGCTTTGCAACCTCAGAGGGCCGAATAATTTCTTACAGGAAAGCATTGGAGGAAGCTAAAAACGGAGTGTTCGAAGGAGTAGAAAGTATTGTTGATTCAACTGGAAATCCCTCCCTAATTCCATCGCCAGAAAATTCTTTTGACCAGCTGCCGGAAATATATTAGAAGGGTGCCTCTTATTATTGAGACACCCTTTCTTATGCGATAATTACTGTTCTTCATTTTGTTTTGATATGATTTTTAATGCCTCAGCCCTTGCTGGATCTTCCTCAAAAAACTGAACCAAATCACCGATTCTGTCGATAGAATCCCAGCTTAGGTGATGCTCGATACCTTCTACATCTTTATAAATATTTTCATCTTTAACACCAATAATTTTAAGAAGCTGTTCGAGCAGTTCATGACGGTAAACAAGACGCTTTCCTATCTTTTTTCCTTTTGAAGTTAGTACAAGACCCCTGTACTTTTCATATAAAAGATATTCATCTTTATCAAGCTTTTGAACCATCTTAGTTACTGAGGACGGATGCACCGACAGTGCTTCAGCTATATCCGAGACTCGGGCATAGCCTTTGTCTTCGATTAATATATATATTTGTTCAATGTAATCTTCCATACTAGGCGTCGGCATCCCGTACCCTCCCGTTTCTTTTAGAAAAACTCGGTATTCTCAAGTTTTTCTTATGCGTTCAGAAGTTATGGATATAAATTCTGTTAGCTAAAAATAAACCATTAAAAGTTTACTATATAAACTTCCCAGAAACAAGGCACTATTTTATCCTATGAAGCCCTGCTTACTAATAGCCATATTGTTCTTAACTTTTAGCTCCTGTCTTTACATGGCTTTTTTCTTGGAATACAAAATTCACCTTACCCGCCTGTTCATCCCATGAAAGTTTAGCACTAAAGGTTTTATCTTTATTTTTAAAGCCTTCAATCAGGTCTGTCTGACCTTCAGATAACAACTTTTTTATGTTACTCTGGGTGATGGCTTTTCCTAGAATTCTTTTTGATAGAGTAAAATTACAGTTATTTTTCTTATAATTGCTGCAGCCATAAAAACTCCCTTTATCTACAACCTGTCCATCGCATTTTTTACAAGGCCCAAGCTTTGTGAAGGACTTTCTTCCCTTCTGTTTTCCAGGTGTAAATGTGCTGCGATCTTCCTCAGAAAACTCCCACTCCGCAGAACGAGTGCTGCTGGAGGTTATCAAATGGACGACCATTTTATTAGTCTGCTCCATAAAGTTCTTTGGCGAGGCAGCCCCTTCTGAAATTTCCTTAAGCTTTTTCTCCCATTTCGCGGTCATCTCAGGCGAAGCGAGAATTTGCCCGCCAATGGCATCAATTAGGATTTTCGCTTTTGCTGTTGCGTACACGAGATTTTTATTGACTTCAATATAAAGGCGATCTTTCAGCATAGTGATAATTCCTGCTCTTGTTGCCTCGGTACCGAGGCCCTCTGTGTGACTGAGTACCTTTTCCAATTCCTTGTCCTCAATATGCTTTCCAGCTGTTTTCATCAGAGTAATTAGCTGGCCCTCAGTATACCGTTTAGGCGGCTGCGTATGACTTTCTTTCACTTCCGCTTTTTCTGTTATCCCTTCCTCGCCCTCTAAAAGAGAAGGCAGCGCAGGATCTTCATCCTTTTCCTTTAGAGAAAGGACCTTTCTCCAGCCCTCTTCAATTTGGACTTTACCTTTTGAGATAAATGAGGCGCGGCCATCCACCATTGTTATAACAGTTGTATATTGAGCTATCGCCTTGTTGTAATGTGCCGCAATCAGGCTTGTTGCGATTAAATCATATAATTTCCGTTCATCTGGCGGCAACTTTTCTACATTAGGAATCTGCTCTGTAGGGATGATGGCATAGTGGTCAGTTACCTTTTTATCATTAACATACCTTTTGTTCTCGGCAATTGACGAAACAGGCAAAGGGAAAAATCCTTCATAATCCTTAATTGCCCCCAGCTTTCTAAGAATATCAGGAAAGGTTTCAGCCTCACCTTTTGTCACAAACCTCGAGTCCGAACGCGGATATGAAACATTCCCCTTTTGGTAAAGCTTCTGAAGAACATCAAGCGTCTTTTTAGGCGGAAATTTGAATCGTTTATTTGCTTCTGCCTGTAGCGTTGACAGATTATAAAGAAGTGGCGGCAAAAATTCCTTTGTTTCAGCCTGGACCTTAGCCACAGCAGCAGGCTTGTCCATGCAAAAGGCAGCAATCTTTTCAGCCATTTCCTTTGACTTGATTCGGGTTTCTCCATCCTTTTCCCATTTACCTGTATACTTTTTTCCGTTTATTTTAAATTTGGCATGGACTTCCCAAAATGGCTCAGACTTGAAATTCTCTATTTCTCTCTCCCTTTTTACAATTAAAGCAAGAGTAGGTGTCTGCACCCTTCCGACAGAAAAAACATCGGCAAATCCTTGTTTCTGCAATAGAAGGCTGTACAATCTGGAGGCATTCATACCAACAATCCAATCTGAACAGGCCCGTGTATATGCCTCATAATATAAATTTCGGGTGTCCTGGTCAGTTAAGAGATTCTTAAAACCTTCTCGAATGGAATTAGGAGTAAGTGAGGAAATCCAAAGCCTCCGCATTGGCTTATTACACTTTGCTAGACGTAAGACATTCCGGATAATAAGCTCGCCTTCCCGCCCTGCATCGCCGGCATGGATAATTTCAGTTACTCTCCGGTCACCAGCAAGTTTCTTGATTGTCGAAAATTGCTTTGCTTTGTCTTTGGTTACCTCGTATTCAAATTGTTCGGGGATTATTGGAAGATTGTCGAGTGTCCACTTTTTCCACTCAGGCTTGTATTTCTCTGGAGATACCAGCTGGCATAAGTGTCCGATTGCCCAAGTTACAAATGCTCCCTCTATGAAAATATCATTTGGTAATATCTCAATATAATCTGGATGTTTTTTTGTTTTGAAAACAGAAGCAAGAGTCTTGCCCTGGTCAGGCTTTTCAGCAATAATCAGCTTCATGCATTTGCTCCAATCTACGGAAACCTGGCAGCGCAGCACCAAATCCCCTTTTATAATATAAATGCTTTTAAAGAGTCCATATCCATTGTAGACCTGTATTCTAAAAATAGTAAAGTCAAAAATTAAATGTAAGTAACTCATCAGATAGTACTGCTAAAAATAAAAAAACCGGGGCAGCTGCTGACTGCTCCGGGTACTTCCGTTAATTATTTGTACCAGTTTTCTTTAGGAATAATGTTTGAAACGGTAAGGATTAACGAAGGAATTCTTTCTACTTCAAAAATAATTGCTCCTATTTTTTCATTAAACATAATAAAAGCCTTACCATGGGAAAAAGAAGAAAGCTGATCTCCGATATGAAGCAGCGACATAATAATTGCCTTTTTTTCTTCTGATTCAATCGTAATATTTGGCGAAAATCTTAAAATCCATTCCTCTCCCTCAACTGAAAAACGGTACATTCCCTCACCCTTCACTCTTTCAAATGATTATTAAAAGATATGAGCAGAGTGGATTTTTATGTTTAATCCTGCATAGTTAAACGTGTTTTTTTTATATTCACAATCTTTTAATATTATCGATGAATTATCATAAAAAACCGCTTACATTTCTTGACTGACAAAAATATTTTGTGTATATTATAACCATCATAAAATGTACAAAAAAACATTTTATGATAATATTCACCTAGGGCACAAAATGTGTCTTGAAAGGCATAGGAGGAAAAAGTTAAATGCAAAACGGTAAAGTAAAATGGTTCAACAATGAAAAAGGTTTCGGTTTTATTGAAGTTGAAGGCGGCGACGATGTATTCGTACACTTCTCTGCTATCTCAGGAGATGGCTTCAAGTCTTTAGAAGAAGGCCAAGAAGTTTCTTTTGAAATCGTTGAAGGAAACCGTGGACCTCAAGCTGCAAACGTTGTAAAACTTTAATTCGAACAGCATATAGGAAGGCTGGCAAAATGCCAGCCTTTTATTTTTTTGCTGGCATTTTGCCCAGCCTTTTATTTTTTTTGCTGGTATTTTGCCAGCCTTTTATTTTAGCTTTTTTTATTTTCCATTGACGGGATTGTCAGTATTTATTTTTATTCCCCTAAGATAGTTTTCCACCGTATTCTTTCAATTTCTCCCCAACTGTACATTGACTAATGCAAAAACGATGCGCCTGCCTGCGCCCCTTTTCCTGCCTAATCTGTCTGTGCAAAAAGCAGCCGTCACAATAAATGCCAATAATCGATTCAACGTTTTCCAAAACTTCTTTTCTTTCCGCTTCCTTCACAGTCTTCCCTCCAACTTTCTATAGCAGCTGTGTTCTGCTGAAGATTTCTTTACCTTCTAATGCCTGGCTTGCCAGCTTATCCGCTTCCTTATTTTCATTCCTGTTAATCGGGCTGTATTTTGGTTCCAAACCAAGCTGCCTTAACTTTGCTTCAATCCTGTCCAGCCAGCGATTTAATACTTCCTCATAGCAAGGCCATTCCCCATCAAGCTGTTTCAGTACAACCGCTGAGTCCCCTCTAAATTCACATGGGAGATTACGTACATCCATTTCCTCAAGAATGTTAAGAGCAAAATAAAATGCTGCATACTCTGCTTCATTATTTGTATCCATTTCACCAATAAGCTGGTTTGCCCGAACACGGTATTTTTTCTTTCCCTGGCGAAAGAAGACCACTGCACCAAGCCCTGCCTTATTGGTTTCTTTTTGAAAACCTCCGTCGAAATAAACAAGAAGGTCGTGGGGATCCTCCTCAATTTCTGTCAGGAGCTTTTTCATTTCTTTAAGATTCCAGGAGGTTCCTATTTCGTCATAAAAAGTTATATCAATCGCTTTACCCGATTTTTCTAGTTCCTCGCCAGCTTGAATCGCTGTTTCACCCTCAAGAAAATCAGATGAGAATAAAATTTTTTGGTTACCTTTTAATTTATAATTCCATTCCATTTTATATTTCAATGATCTTCAGCCTTTCGAAATTTTTTTGCCAAAAGGGCTTACCCTTTATAGTACCCAACTTTTGGTGGAAATGCGATTAATACTGCCTGCAGAATCAATGGGAATATGGTAAAATTTTAAAAGACATTGGAGGAATGACAAATTGATCGAAGTATATATTGACGGAGCAAGTGCCGGCAATCCAGGACCCAGTGGAGCTGGAATTTTTATAAAAGGACACGGTTCAGCAGAAAAGTATTCAGTTCCGCTCGGAACTATGTCAAACCACGAAGCGGAGTACCATGCATTTATTAAAGCGCTGGAAATTTGCCTTGAAAAGGGCTATGCCACTGTTTCTTTCAGAACGGATTCAGAGCTTGTAAACAGGGCCGTTGAAAAGGAATTTGCCAAAAATCAAAGCTTTGCGCCTTTACTAGAAAAAGCACTTGGCTTAACACGCCAGTTTGATTTATTTTTTATGAAATGGATTCCCAGCCGGGAAAATAAAACAGCCGATGAATTGGCACGGCTTGCTATCAGAAAAAATCATCCGGAGGACAAAACACAAAAATGAAAAAATCACTGTTTGCTGATTCCAGCCTGCTGCTTGTTACTCTAATTTGGGGGATGACCTTCGTCCTGGTCCAAAATGCAATAGATAAACTGGAGCCCTTCTCCTTTAATGGTGTTCGCTTCTTAATCGCTGCCCTTTTACTGGGTCTTTGGCTGATCCTTTTTGAAAGGAAGCAGCTCGCTTTTTTTAATAGAAAAATGCTTTTCTCAGGAATACTGATGGGATTTTGGCTTTTTCTAGGTTATGCTACACAAACAATGGGGCTGCTGTATACCACTTCTTCAAAAGCAGGCTTTATTACTGGCTTATCGGTAGTACTTGTACCTCTTTTCTCGTTTTTGCTAATGAAGCAATCACCAAGCCGTAATGCTATATTGGGAGTTATAATCGCAACATTAGGTCTATTCCTTCTGACTATGACAGATATAACCGGTCTTAACTTTGGCGATGCCATGGTTTTTATTTGTGCAATCGCATTTGCTATGCATATTATCATAACTGGAAAGTTCAGCGAGAAATATCCTTCACTTCTTTTAACTGTCATCCAAATTTCTACTGTTGCCATTTTCTCTATCATTTCTTCTTTTTTATTTGAGGATTGGAAAAGAGCATTTGAACCAGCTATTATGGAATCCGGTGATGTTTTGACTGCTCTTGTTGTAACCTCAGTGTTCGCAACAGCTATCGCTTTTTTTGCACAAACCAATTTTCAGAGATATACAACTCCAACACGTGTTGCATTGATTTTTGCAATGGAGCCGGTGTTTGCCGCCATTACCGGATATGTATGGGCGCATGAACATCTTTCCAACAGCGCCCTTATCGGATGTGTCCTGATTTTTGCCGGGATGGTATTTGCCGAGCTGCCTGCTGGCAAAATTCCCTTCCTGCGCAAAAAGGAAGCAATCGAAGGGAAAATTTAAAAAAACAAGGGCATGCGTTTTGCATGCCCTTTAAATAGCCAGCAATTCTTTCTCTTTTACAAACTTTATTGCTGCTGTTCTTGTTCTAATTTTATTTTGTATAAACGTTTCTAGCAATGACATATAAAAACTTCCGTCAAAGCTCTTTTGAGCTTTTAGTGTCAGCTCAATCGCCGCGTTAATCAGTTCATCTGGTGCGTTGGTATAATGCTTGCCAAAATATATAAAACCAATCGCATCCTCGTGCAGCTGAAAACCTTTCCCTTGAAGCGCATTCAGATATTGATCTACCGTCCGCAATCTTTTACCCTTCCTCTCGTACACCTTAAATATATCTCTCTATTTCAATTTTAACCCATTTTTCGACAATTTTCTATCTTTTTTTGTCAATAAATGGCCTGTTACCCCGATAAGTACTCCAAGAAGGGCACCACCGATTACTTCTTCTGGCTGATGTCCAAGCATTTCCTTGAGTTTTTTTGGAGAGTTTTCTTTAAAGGCAACAGGATCATCCTTGTGGATTTTTTCCATAAGGTCATCAAGCG
The DNA here is from genome assembly GCF_058790155.1 of Neobacillus sp. FW104-15D2. Taxonomy (NCBI): domain Bacteria; kingdom Bacillati; phylum Bacillota; class Bacilli; order Caryophanales; family Bacillaceae; genus Neobacillus; species Neobacillus sp. FW104-15D2. Next base: position 63,846 of record NZ_JBYTCJ010000017.1, on the reverse strand, counting down.
AATTCACTTTTAATGTTAATTCCCCAGTTTGGCGGCGAATTCCTTGGGCGTCATACATTACAATCAACCCATATACTAGAGAAAGAGCAAAATCAAAGGTCGGAAGACCGCGCTTAAGCGCAATAAAAGTGGTCAGAGATGCAACCCCGGCTGAATGGGAGCTAGGCATCCCTCCTGTCTGGAAAAACAAATCAGGCCGAAGTTCTTTCTTTTTAAAATAATGAATGGGGATTTTTAAACCTTGTGCTAGTCCAATACTAAATAATGCTAAGTAGACTCCTTTGTTTACCAAAACCTTCACCTCTTTTAACGATTTTAAAAATATCCGTGTTTTATTATTCCCGAAGGAGACACTAAGAAAACGGAGGTGAGGGAATTGAGTAAAAAGAATAATGGAAATCGTGGAGTAAAGGCACCTGGTGTAAATCCGCAGGGGTACGGTCAGGATGCAGCTATGACTGAAGATCCAAAAAGCGAATTGGAAAATCGGGCTAAAAAAAGCAATACAAAGCGCTAGAAAACTGCGTGCAAAAAAAACGGCTGATCCAATCGGAAGCAGCCGTTCAGACTGTAGACAAGCCCGATGTAATCGAGCTTACCTACAGTCTTTTTTTAGAGGGGCCAGCTGATTTCCATTAGCTGACCAGGCCCGCGGAAAAGCGAGTCTATTTTTACTTTACAAAAAGAGCCTTAATAAAAATCTTATCACAGAACACTGCCGGACACAGTACGCTTTCGCGGCATTTGTTTTTCATCGCCTTTTGCGGATAGGTTTAGCGTTCTAATTAAGCTATTACCTCTTCTTCTTCTTCTTCAAGTGGAAGCATTCTGTGAAGCCCTTTTAATTCCATTTGAGTGAACATATCTATTACTTTTTCTCTTGCAAAGCGCCATTCTGCCTCTTCGAGTGTTACTGAAACAGGAACATCACATTTAATCTCTGCCAATTTTCTTGAAAGATGAAGCATTTCGAGATCCTGTTCTATTTTTGTTTTATGGGATTTTGAAAGGTTTTCAAGATTGGCAATGATGCCTTCAACATGTTCGAATTCCTTTAACAGCTTCAGGGCTGTTTTTTCCCCTATCCCCTTTACTCCGGGATAATTATCTGACGGGTCGCCCATTAACGCTTTTAAGTCAATCATTTGCCTTGGGGTGATCCCTTTTTCCTCAAAAAAGCTTTCAGGTGTGTGAACCAGGTAGTTTCCATATCCTTTTTTCATCAGGATAACCGATACGTCCTCATCTATTAACTGAAGAATATCCTGATCACCGGTAAGAATAGATACTTTCGCGAAACCCTTCGCCTGCTGTGCAATAGTTCCGATGCAGTCATCTGCCTCAAAACCAGCAAGCCCGATATTAGGTATATCAAAGGATGAAACAACCTCTTTTACCAAATCGAATTGCGGCAGGAGCTCAACAGGGGCTTCTGCACGATTGGATTTGTAGTCCTGGAACATCTCTGTTCGGAAAGTCTTGCTTCCCATATCCCAGCAAACAGCCAAGTGTGTTGGCCGAAAAGAGGAGACAGCAGTTAATAAATGCTTTGTAAAACCGTGAATCGCATTAGTGGGAATACCCTTTGAATTTATCATAAACTGGCCTGACATTGCTGTTGCATAAAATGCCCTAAACAGCAAAGCCATGCCATCTACAAGCAGAAGAGAAGGTTTTTGTATTTGCAATTTTACAGCCTCCAAAAATAAAATTATTCATTTATTATACCATATTTCTAGGCTCTTTTGGCTGTATATTGATACCATATCCTACTCTTCACCAGCAGCAACTGGATTATCCTCATAAGAAATCCAATCGCTAAAGGAACCAGGATAAAGCTTTACCTTTTCAAATCCCGCTTCCTTTAATAAAAGATAATTTGGAGCGGCAGTTACTCCTGAGCCGCAGTAAACAATTATTTCCTTTTTCGGGTCCAAATCAGAAAATCTTTCCCGCTGTTTTTCTGCAGGTTTCACATTACCATTCTCATAGCCTTCAAACCATGGTTTGTTCAAAGCACCGGGAATACGGCCTGCCTTTTTATCAATAGGTTCTTCAAAACCCAGATAACGATTTTTCTCTCTTGAATCAATTAAAATTTTGGAGCCTTTATTTTCTTCATTTACAAGATTCTTAACTTCCTCATATTCAGCCTTTATATCATTTTGAAAATCAGGAATGAAAGTCGCTTTTTCAAAGTGAGGTATTGTTTGAGATAAAGGGGCTCCTGCTTTTAACCAGTCTTGAAACCCTCCATCTAAAACATAAACCTTTTCATGGCCGAGATATCTCAGCATCCACCAGAACCGTGCAGCAAAGGCGCCATCACCATTGTCATATGCAATAAGGATTGTATCTTTCCCAATTCCTGCCTGTTCTAATTTCTTGATGAACTGATCCCAATTTGGAAGCGGATGGCGGCCTCCATGGACTCCCGGAGGGGCAGACAAATCCTTTTCAAGATCAAAATATATAGCATCCGGCAGGTGATTCATACTATACTCACGTGCCCCCTGTCCCGAGTCTTTCAATGAAAAACGGCAATCGGCTATTCTCAATTTAGGATTCTGTAAATTCTTAAAAAGCCCGTCTTTATCAATTATATATTTCATTTTCACCCTCCTTAAATTGGTTTTGTAAGGTCCAATATTTTTGAAAGCCATTTATCTAATATATCTATACTAGGCTGATCCTTTTTAAGCAGATCGGCTTTAACTTCTATACTGCTGCTCTTACTCTCCATCAGAGAAATGATATCCTGTACTTCAGAATCAGCAATAAGGCTCCCTTTCCTCTTAGCATCCGACACCTTTATATAGGCTTCATTCATAGCAGGAAGAAATTCAGCACTATCTTCTAGTAAATGAAAAGGAGATAAAACCTTTTTATCTCTAATAATTCCCTGGCTGATCAGCTCTGCTCTTATAACATGAATCAGCTGTTTTTGGGCCGAAGGACTAAATGATTTTTTTCTTGATATTTCTTTAAGGTTGCGTGTTTTCAAAGACTGATAGTGCTTTAAGAGTGAGAAAGGAGAATACTCCTCCTCTATGATAGCGGTCAAATCCTTTAAAAAGCTGCCCTTATTCTTATAGATTTCCGGAGAATACACCCATTCATAAATCCCGGGGTTGGACTTCCGTATCAATTCAATTGCTTTATAAATATCATACCCAACTGCATCATAGGGGGATGATAGGTCCAATACAGCAGGATTTTTTCTGATAGATAAATAAGACCTGATATCCTTACAGCGGTAAATAAAACGGATATCATGATCGGACTGTTCGGTAGCGGTCCCCCAGGCTCTGCTGCCAGCTTCACAGGCGAATAAGATTTCAATATTATATTCATTTTCTAATTCCGATAGCCAGCGGTCTATCATCTAATCACCTATTCCTCAAGCTGTCTGATAATTCCTTCCAGCTTATCAAGCGGCACATCGCCTCCAAGTGCGGAAAGGATACTTAAGAAATATTCTTCTGCCTGTTCCTTCATTTGATTCTGCAGGTTTATAAATTCATTATCCAGAGAATTTTCAAAAGAATCCTTCAGGCGTCCGTTTTCCTTTGATAGATACTCATCTGCAGGTATTTGCAGGACATTGTATACTTCCTCACTCGTTAACTTTTTGTCATTCTTCTCGAAAAATGATTTTGGGTTTTTAAAATATGAAAGTGCTTTTGCGAAGACTTGTCTGTTCATATTTTCAAAGGCGTTTGGAAAGTCCATCTCAACCCCAAGTGATAAGTCCGGTTCAGCCAAAGATAGTCCTTGATCAATATCAGCAAATTTCTCCTGCATAGAGGAATTAAATTCTTTTAAAAGCTTTGTTGAATAATTTTCAAGGCGCAGAAGGGTAGCCCTCATTTCCTGAGCAAAATCAAAGCCTATACTCTTAAGCAGATCTTCCAGACAGTTTTGAATTTCCTTTTTCAAATTCCGCCCATCATCCTTTAAAGTAGCAGGATTAAATGACTCCTTAAAAAAGTCCGAAAACCGCAGGAAAACTCTTTGCTTAATATAATAGGTAAGTTCATCTGATTCCTGAGTCATACTTTTTAACAAATATTCAGGAGTCTGTTTCTCTATCCATGCAAGTGCCTGGTCCTGTTTCGCTTCAATTTCTGCCCGTTTCTTTTCCCTTTCGGTTTGATCCTCTAAAGCAGCCTGGATGAGATTCTGTATTCTCTCCTTGAGTCGATCTAATTCATTCCGAGCAGAAGAAATTGCTATATCGGTAAGATCATGGTTGATAAAATGATAAAAATTATTCTCAAAAGCTGGCATCCCAGAGATTAACTCAGGGGTTTCGGTTTTCTTCTCTTCTAAAGCCTGCAAACTCGATAAAGGATATAGATGAGGCCTTTTAATCCCATATTGAACAAGCTGCTCACCTACATATTGGACCACAGAGTTTTTCTCTTCCTCACTCTCAGCCAAATCGGCAGCATTAATAATAAAAAACATTTTATCAAGCTGGAAGGATTCTTTTACCCTTCCCAGCTGAATGAGAAATTCCCTGTCCGCTCTTGAAAAAGCATGGTTATAATACGTTACAAATAAAATCGCATCTGAATTTCTTATATATTCAAAGGCAACCCCTGTATGACGGGCATTAATTGAATCTGCCCCAGGAGTGTCCACCAGGGTAATGCCTTTTCTGGTTAGTTCGCAATCATAATATAATTCTATCCATTCGACAAAACAGGATTTTTCCTCTTTAGCTACATAATCAGAAAAATCATCAAGATTTTTTTCGATAATATTGCCAAAAAGGCTCTCGAAGGAGGAAAAGCCATCTCTAAATGCCTTTAAAAAGGAAAAGTGTGTCTTTTCCAGTGCATTGTCTTGTTTTTCGTTTTTTAAGACCTCAATTATTCCTGATTGAGCTTCATGAAAACTAACTGCACTGAGTCCAAACACCTCAAGAGATTTGTTTACATCCTCTAGTAAAGTTTTTGAATCCTTGACTTTAACTAAAACAGTTCCATGAGGAATACTTGAAGTTACCGGTTTAATCTTATTAATAGCTGCTGTTGTCGGATTTGGTGAAACAGGCAGAACTTTTTCACCGATTAATGCATTGGCAAATGAAGATTTCCCAGCGCTAAATGCTCCAAACAGAGCTACAGTAAAGCTGCGGTTTTCCAGTCTTCCCGCTTTCTCTCTAAGCCCATTTGCGAGCTTGCTGAAACCGGAAATCCCTTCTACAAGAGCAGAAGCACTTCTTAGACGGTTTGCATATATTGGAACCCGGCTTTCTTCTGACTCAGCACCACTTTTATTAACAGGGAGAGGATTGTTGTCAGAAGCTCCGTTTGAAACTATTTTTTGTTTTTCTTCCTTATGTAAGCTGTTTCGAATAATTTCCACTTCTTCTTCATCACTGAAAAAGTGAGCCTGTACCAATGCTTTATTGCTGATATCCTCGGTTAAGATAGTATAAATAGATGATTCAGAGTTCCCGATTTCTTCCTCTTTACCTTTAATTTCTTTGAGGGCATTTGCGAGTCGTGAAATTTCGCTTAATTCACTTTCCAGCTTCTTTTTCCCGCTATCATTCTTCAGTTTGATGGAATCTGAGAAGGCTTCTTTAAAGTCAGTTAACTGAACTCTGGCTAGTTTGTTTATTTCTTTTACCACATCATCCGTATAATTCAGAACATAATCTCCTGAAAGCCGTGCACCCTTCTTGACAGTACTTTCAAGGAGTTCTTTTGAAAATTGAATTGAAAAAGACTGTGCCATCGCAGTCAGTTTTTGCTCTTCAAGTCTATATTCTTTTGTAACGCTAATTAAATATTCCCTAAGATGCCACTCAAGCTGAGATTTTGTTTTTTCAAACAGGTCATTATAAAAGTGATCAAGCCGTGCTTCTCGTTCATCTTGAGTTTTTTGCCTAGAGAATAAAATGCCCACTTTAAATTCAGGCTGGCAGGATTCCAAGTAGCGTTCAGCCAACTCCCTCGTTTGGAATGGCATTAAATAAGCGTTTTTTATAATTTTTTCTGACTCATTCTCAAACGCATCAATAGCCTTGTCTTTTTTGTCATCTAAAGCCTTTAATTCCTCTTTAAAATGAAAAAGGTTTTCAGGAATTTTTCTCTGTTCCTCAGCTGATAATTCTGTTAGAAGTTCACGATATGGCGCAAGATAATCTTCCTTTTCAAGCTGTTTCTCTCTTAAATGGTCCACGGTAAGTTTTTTCATGGAGGAGAAAAGAGAAGGAACTAAAAGTTCGTCTTTTAACTTAAGCCGAGACAGAATAAAATGCTTTAAGGCGGTAAACTGATTTAAAGGATGATCGTTATCCTTTAAAGAGGTATAAAAAATCCCAGCAGGTTTTACACCCCATGAGGCAAATGACTCCTCCACACTGTTGCGGAACTCTTCAAAGCTTAGTTCTTCTTCGCGATGCTTATCTATTTGGTTAATAACAAGGTAAGTCTCTTTACCGGCCTGAGCAAGTTCTTTTGTAAACATAAAATTTAGCTCGGACTGCACATGGTTATAATCCATCACATAAAAAACCAGATCAGCGAGATGAATAGCAGATTCTGTTGCCACCCGGTGAGCATCATCTGCAGAATCAATCCCAGGAGTATCCAGAATTACGGCGTTTTCAGGAAGGCTGGAGGTTTTATGGCTGATTTCTATTTCCTCTATCATATCGCCGTCCTTGCAAAAATTCTTAACCATTTCGTAATCATAAGGAGCCAAATATAGTCTTGGCTTTTCTTTTTTAAAGATTACTTTGGCATATTCATCGCCTGATTTTACTTTCACCAGGTTGGCACTGGTTGGGATTGGACTGGAAGGAAGGAGTTTTTCACCAATTACAGTATTAATCATGGTGGATTTCCCTGCAGAAAAGTGCCCGCAAAAGGCTATGGCAAATTCCCTGTTCTCAAGCTTTTTTCCGAGCTCCCAAACCTTTTCTGCATTAACCTTGTCTTTATTTTCAATAAAATATTCATATAGTGAAATCAATCTGGTTTGTAATGTATTGTAATCTTGCTGCTGATTAATGGACTGAATCATGAGTCTTCCCCTTAAATAACGTATTTTCCCTCTTATTTTATACGATAATTCTTATTTTTCCCACTTTATCATCTTGTAAATAAAATAAAAACCAGAGGAATTTTTCCCCTGGTTTGGAATTGGTTTTTTTAAGAAGCACTTGTGATATTTTTTAGTACATGTTTCATTACAAATGCATAAACAACAATTGTTCCGCCTACAAAAGCCATGGCCATTCGTAACACCTTCCCCGCTGAAAATGAATTGAGAATGATTTTCAATGTTAATTAGAGTTTAACATGAATGATAATGGTTTTCAAGCGCTGCTGGTTAACTGTCATATTTCTTTAACAATTCCGGTACAAATCGGTTACAGTCTTTAAAGGTTGTATCATATTCTGTTAATTGCTTAAGAGCTTTTTCTTCAGCCGGAATTCGAATGGAAAGCATGGCCGCATTTAATAATGTAAATACTCCGGCTGTAATATAGGCCTGAAATAGAAGAGGGATCACTATTAGTTCAATCGTAACAATTACATAGTTGGGATGCTTAATAAAACGATAGGGACCTTTTCGAACAATATTTGCATTGGGAAGAACAATAATTTTAGTATTCCAAAACCTTCCGAGCGAACTGAGCGCCCACACTCTAACCCCCTGGGTAACAAGAAACAGGATCAAAAGGGCAGGCCAATAGGGCGATAATCCTCTTTTCAGCACAATAACTTCGGCTAAAAGCGCCACAAAAAATAGTGTATGCATCATGACCATCAGCCTGTAATGCTTGTGGCCAAATTCAAGAGCACCCTTACTTTTCATCCATATCTCATTACTTCTTGCGATTCTTAGCTCCGCAAGTCTTTGGATAATTATGATGGCAAGAACCAGATAAAAAATTAGCACTCTTCCCACCTCATTAATAGAAGTTCCGAACTAAATCCTGGCCCAAGGGCAGCCCCAAGGCCAATTTCCCCATTACTGAATTCCTTCTCCATATACCTTTTTAAAACATACAGAATGGTAGCCGACGACATATTTCCATATTCCTTTAATACATCAAGTGATATTGAATTCATGGCAGCCGAAATTCCAAGCGACGTTTCATAAGCCTCTAAAACCTTTTTGCCTCCAGGATGGGCTATAAAATGGCTTAATTTATGTATTTCTAGATTGTTTTTTTCCAAAAAGCTGCTGACATTAGGCTTCAGCCAGTTTTCTACAATAGTTGGGATATCTCTTGAAAAAATAACATAAAGACCTTGGTTTTTAATATCCCACCCCATCACATCAAGAGAATCAGGCATTAAGGTTGATTGGACATCGAATATTTTAGGTAATGTCCTCTTTAAACTAATCGATTGATCAATTGCCTCGTCTCCACAAACAAGTGCACAGGCAGCACCATCTGCAAATAGAGAGGTTCCGATGAGATTACTTTTAGATCGGTCATTCCGCTGAAATGTAAGACTGCATAGTTCTACAGATAAGACAAGAACCTTTGCTGACGGGTAGGCCAGACAGTATTCAAATGCTCTTGATAAACCCGATGCGCCACCCGCACAGCCCAGACCCCATATAGGTATCCTTTTAGTATGGGGTGAAAACGGAAGAAGATTCATAATCCTTGCATCGATACTCGGTGTGGCAAGACCTGTCGTTGAGATGAAAAAAAGCGCATCAATTTCCTGATAAGGAACTTCACGTTGTAGAAACGTATCGCTGGCCAGGCATTTTTCAATTGCCTCTTTGCCAAGGGAAGTAGCTGATTCGATATAGGCCTGGTTCTTTTCTTCAAAAGTCCATTCATGTTTGAACCAATCAAGATCCCTGGCAAAATGACGCTTTTCTATTAATCCATTTTGAAAAACCTTTAAAAGCCTTTCTATATCCTTATATGATTCTGAAAAAAGATCATGGGCAAAATCCATTACCTGTTCTTGTTTTATTTGATATTCAGGAATAGCTTCTGCAATTGAGAGGATTATTGGCATGTTTTTTTCTCCTTTAATGCGGTGTTGATATTTTTTCCCACATTTAGATGATTATTCATTTATAACTCTCTCTGCCTTTTCCCCAATTAAATAATATGTATTCCCTTAATTTTTTTTGCATAAAAAAAGCTTCCCACACCAGGGGGAAGCAATACGTTTTGAAGGTGTTGTTGTGCTATTTCAGTATATCTTGCTTTTCACCTTTTTACATTATTAAAACATTTCCAAATTAATTATCAAATTTTTCAGTCTCAATTTGATTCTTTATGATAAAATTTACCTATTAATCCTCGGAGGAAACAGGAATGACCTTAACTAAAAGTGTTACTGACATATTAAATGCCGTCATTCTTTCGGTAAAAGCTATTTTGCCTTTTGATATAAAGCTTGATTCTCCTTCTCTATTTAGTCAGCCGTTTACCCAGCATTCCATGGGCGTACTGATAGGATTGACAGGTGAAGTGCGCGGACGACTTATTATTGATGGGAATGTGGAAATCTTTGGGAGAATTGCTGAAAAAATGTTCGGAATGTATCTCGATGGGGAAATGCTCGATTCTTTTGCAGGAGAACTTGGTAATATGATTGCCGGCAGCTTTTCTTCACATGCATTTAACCAGGGATATAATATGGATATTACCCCTCCCACTGTTCTCGTTGGAGAGGCAAAGGTATATGGATTCTCCAAGGCTTTCCGTCTGCCAGTTCATTTAGGAAATGCAGGTACACTGAACCTGATCCTTGCGGTGGATCTTCAATAGTTTTTTCTAAAAAAAAAAGCGGAAAAGGCATGTCTCAGTTGGGACATGCCTTTTGGCTATTTCTTATCAAAATCCGTGGATAGTCATGCCGCCATCGACAAAGAGTGTTTGTCCATGAACGTAGTTTCCTGCATTGGAGGCTAGAAAAACAACAGGACCGACCAATTCTTCCAGTTCACCCACTCTTTTTAGAGGGGTAACAGCAAGGATATCGCTGACATACTCTTTATCTGCAAGAAGCTTTTCAGTGAGAGGAGTTTTAAAATACCAAGGCCCGATAGCATTTACATTGATATTATACTGTCCCCATTCAAGCGCAAGAACCTTTGTCATTTGGATTAATGCCGCTTTTGTTGCTGCATAGACTACTCCCGTTCTTAATGCAACATGGCCCCCTACTGATGTAATAGAGATAATTCTTCCGCCTTTTCCATGTTCCTTCATAACGCGTCCAACTTCCTGGGACATCATAAAAGCAGATTTAAGGTTTGTATCCATGATGGTTTTCCATTCATCATCTGTAACATCCAATGCCTTTGAGCGGATGTTCATTCCTGCATTATTAACAAGAATGTCTGGGGCTCCCCACTCTTCGGATATTTTATTTACCGAGTGCTGAACCTCTTCTCTCTGTGTCACATCTGTAGGAAGAATTAATGTTTTTCTTCCTGTTTTATGTATTAAAGATGCTGTTTCCTCCAAATCAGCCGCGGTTCTGGACAATAATGCTACATCAGCACCCGCTTCCGCCATGCCAACTGCAAGAGCTCGTCCAATCCCCCTGCCTGCACCCGTAACAATCGCTTTTTTCCCATCCAATTTAAAAGAAGGCAAATACAAAATTCATCATCCTTTGCTTATTTATTTCATAATTTTATCATATTTTTTTATTATTCTAAATAAAAGGGGATTGTCGGTTTAAGGGATGTTGTATATGTTTACCTTTTGTTTTATTTACCATCCCCACGCATGAAATCAACTTTCGTTCAAGAAGCCAGGTTTTTTAGTTAGTCATCGGTTCTCCTTTCTCCAGCGGATTTCGGTCACTAAACAGGTCTTATTATTACCGTTCCCTCCAACATTGTTTTCGGTTAATAAACAGTTCCTTTATTTCCCCTCTTACCTTTCGAAGCTGATTCGTAGCAATAAGAAAATGTCTGGTAATTTATTAAAACATTCTTCTCTCTTTCAATGAAATGAAGGGAAGCTCCTCAGCCTCCCCTAATTTCTGGAATCCTTTTGATTTTGAACTTCTATCCAAATCTTATTTTTGGCAGTTTCCCCGCAAACCTTGCATGCCTGCTCTTTCTCATAAAGAAGCCGGCATGATTCACAATAATATTTTTCCATAAAAATTCCTCTCGCTTCCAAAAACATTATATTCTTTATTTTATTTTCAGATAAGAAAAAGGTTACTCTTGCAAACTTATTTGGTTAAAAATAATCAATCTAGTAATCAACAACTTTCATCACACCCCCAATGTTATTTTTCACATAAAGTTCACAAGTGGATCAAGCCAAAAGTGATGTATATCACAGTTTTGAGGGGTTTTTAACTTTATCATAGTAATTACCTAGTATTGAACAATTTGTGAATTTTAGGAAACCCATCTTTTACTTTCTCAATTGTTTTGTATTATGAAATAGAACTTATCTTAGCTATATTTCAATTTACAGAGGGGAGTGCGAAGAGAAATGGCAAAGGCTCAACTTAAAACCGGACCAAAGTCCAATCCAAAAGTGAAACATGAAGAGGAAAGTGAATCACTTAAAGGAACAATGGCTTCCGTAATGTTTTTAGGCTTATTCATTATTGTCACCTGGCTGGGTGTTTACTTTTTATTCGTAGATCGTTTCTAATCTTGAAAGGGGAAAAAAGACATGCATATGCATAAACTCGAAAAAATTTGGCTTATCTTTGGTTTGGCAGCACTAATTGTGTTTCTGTCCACAATCGGAGTAAGCGCATTCTATCTTGGAAATAAACCGCCTAGCTGTTTAACTACTGTTGATCCGGAAAAAGTGGACCAAACTGCACCATTTAATAAACCTGGTCTTCATAAGGTAGAGGGCAAGGATTGGGATTACGAACTTGTTTATGTCGCTCAGGCCTTTGCTTATAATCCAACACAAGTAACGGTTCCTCTTGGTGCCAAGGTAAAAGTTATTTCAACAACAAAAGATGTAGTACACGGCTTTGAAGTAGCAGGCACTAATATCAATATGATGCTTGAGCCTGGTTATGTAAGTGAATATACAACAACATTTGATAAAGAAGGCGAGTACCTGATTGTATGTAACGAATATTGCGGTACAGGCCATCATTTAATGAGTTCTAAGATTGAGGTGAAAAAATAATGCCTAGCATAAATTCAACTATTAAAGTAGATTCGCGTGATGCAAAGCTATCAATGGCACATTTTTACGTAGCATTTGCCGCTCTTGCAATTGGCGGACTGATGGGACTTTTGCAAACTCTTGTCCGATCTGGGAAGTTTGAACTTCCCGGCGGGATTGGCTATTATCAAGTTCTTACTGTTCACGGGGTTTTATTAGGTCTTGTACTAACAACATTTTTCATCATGGGCTTCCAGCATGCCGCAGTTAGCCGTACTGCTGGTACTCACTCCGATAAAGCCCGACTGACAGGCTGGATTGGATTCTGGGTGATGACGCTCGGAACTGTAATGGCCGCTGTAATGGTTTTAATGAATAAAGCAACTGTTTTATATACCTTCTATGCACCGCTTCAAGCTCACTGGATTTTCTATCTTGGCTTAACATTTGTAGTAGTGGGCAGCTGGATTGACGGAATTGCGCAGATTATGACTTATGCAAAATGGAAAAAAAATAATCCTGGCAAGCCAGGTCCGCTTTTAAGTTTTATGGCTGTAATTAACACTGTTCTTTGGATTATTTGTACGATTGGCGTAGCAGCTGAAGTACTATTCCAGCTTCTTCCTTGGTCACTTGGTTTAATTGATCGAGTTGATGTTCTTGTTAGCCGTACTTTATTCTGGTATTTCGGACATCCACTTGTTTACTTCTGGCTGCTGCCTGCATATATGGCTTGGTATGTTGTTATTCCAAAGGTAATCGGGGGAAAAATATTCTCTGATTCTCTTGCGAGATTGTCATTTATTCTGTTCCTATTATTCTCAATCCCTGTAGGATTCCACCATCAGTTAACTGAGCCTGGAATTGATCCTGCATGGAAATTCATCCAGGTTATTTTAACCTTCCTGGTTATTATTCCTTCCCTAATGACAGCTTTTGCAATGTTTGCAACCTTCGAATCAGCGGGAAGAGCTAAAGGTGCAAAAGGAATGTTTGGCTGGGTTAAAAAGCTTCCTTGGAATGATGCCCGTTTTACTGTTCCGTTTATCGGAATGGCTGCCTTCATTCCTGCAGGTGCTGGTGGTATTATTAATGCTTCTAACCAAATGGACCAAGTTGTTCATAATACCATCTGGATTACAGGTCACTTCCATTTAACACTGGCAACCTCTGTTGTTCTTACTTTCTTTGGTATTTCTTACTGGCTGATTCCGCATTTAACCGGTCGTAAATTAACTAAGAAAATGAATAAACTGGCATTAATCCAGGCATGGGTTTGGTTTATAGGTATGGCTTTCATGTCAGGTTCTATGCATGCTGAAGGATTGCTTGGTGCACCAAGGCGTTCTGCTTTCTCTACGTATATGGGTGCTAAGCAGGCTGCTGAGTGGATACCTTATCAAATTGCACAGGCTGTTGGCGGAATAATCTTATTTATCGGTATTATCCTGATTATCATAATCTTCATTAACCTGGCTTTCTTCGCTCCAAAAGGAGAAGAGGAATTCCCAGTTGGAGAACAAGCTGAAAATGCTGAAGCAACCCCAATGGTATTGGAAAACTGGAAATTATGGATTGGCATTTCTATTGTTTTAATCCTATTCGCTTACACTATTCCATTTATTGATATGATTCAAAACGCTCCTATTGGATCAAAAGGGTTCAAAACCTGGTAATAGGATAAACACTGACTCGCTGGCACCTGCTACTCAGGAAGGCGAGTCTTTTGAGGAAATAGTTAACTTATAGATTGTTAGCTGAGATACAAGCTTAATCCAATTGTACCTTGTAGGGATAGCGAGTGAGGCTATCACGGTATTTGGCCCAGACGGAGCCTATATCATTTTGATAATTAATGGATGACCGAAGTGAATTTTGACAGTAAAAAGGGACCTGGAGAATTTCTCCGGTCCCTTTTTTCATTGTTAGCTTAACTGATATACTTTTCCGTACTTTTCATACAGATAGTCAATGAGATATTGGGCGTTTAAGCCCTCTCCTGTAACATCCTTAAGAATTTCCAGTGGTTTTTTCAGCTTGCCAAACTGGTGAATATTTTTTGTAAGCCACTCGCGGACTGGCTTGAGGTCTCCCTCTTCCAGAAGCTGATCGAAGTTCGGGATATCCTCGAGCATCTTTTGCTTAAACTGGGCAGCATACATGTATCCCAGCGCATAGGAAGGAAAATAGCCAAAGCTTCCTCCTGACCAATGAACATCCTGAAGAACACCCTCAGCATCCTTTTGCGGACGTATTCCAAGGTATTTTTCGTACATATCATTCCAGATTTCAGGCAGGTCTTTAACCTCTATCTCGTCATTAAATAGGCCTTTCTCTATTTCATATCGGATAATGACGTGAAGCGGATAGGTGAGTTCATCTGCTTCAATCCTTATTAATGAAGGCTTGGACTCATTAATGGCTCGGCAGAAATCCTCCAGTCTTACTCCATTAAACTGATCTCCGGTATAGTCTTTTAACAGATCATAATTTCCTTTCCAGAAGGAAAAGCTGCGGCCTACAAAGTTTTCATAAAATAAAGATTGTGATTCATGAATTCCCATCGAGGTCCCGCTGCAAAGCGGTGTACCGATTAAGTCAGGTGAAATATTCTGTTCATACAGGGCATGGCCCCCTTCATGAATCGTTCCGAAAACGGCTGTACGGAAGTCATTTTCATCGTATCTTGTGGTAACACGTACATCCCCCGGATTCAATCCTGTTGCGAATGGATGGACAGTTTCATCAAGCCTGCCTGCCTGAAAGTCGTAGCCCATTTGGTTTAAGATTTCTTCGCTAAACTGCCTTTGCTTGTCTTTAGGAAAGTTCTCAAAAAGAAAATCTGTATGTGGCTTGTTTGCGGATTCCGAAATTTGCTTAACTAAAGGAACAATCTTTTCCCTAAGCTGGCCAAAAACCTGATCCAGAGCTTCTACAGTTACCCCTGGCTCATACATATCCAGCAGGGTATTATATTTATTTCCTTCATATCCCCAATATCGGATGAATCGCTTGTTCATCTCCACTAATTTTTCCAGGTAAGGACGGAACATTTCGAAATCTGATTTCGCTCTAGCTTCCTCCCAGACGCTCTCAGCTTTGGACTGCAAAACAACATATTGCCGGAACTCTTCAGCAGGTATTTTTCTGTTTCTGTCGTATTGTTTCTTACATTCTTCTAAAATCTTTTTCGTATTCCCTGATAGTTCTCCGCTCGATAAATTCGCTATGTAAGCTGCCATTTCTTCCGAAGTGGACATTTTAAATACTTCAGAGGAAAGCATGCCAATCACTTCAGATCTTTGATCTACGCCTTTTTTTGGTGCCCCTGTTCGCAAATCCCAATATATCAGCCCTAGTGCTTCATTATAGGCGCTCATCTTTTTTACAAAATCAAGAAACTCTTTTTCCAGTTCCTTCAGCTTCTCGTTCATTCCTTTCCCCCCTCTATTATTTACCAACCCATTTTATCATACTTTTCTGAAAAGGATATTAAAAAATGTTCAGACTTTTAAGTAATTAACCTGAATTCGACTGAAGAAAAAAAACAACAGATGTTTCATCTGTTGTTAAGAATATGGGGATGTGAGGTTAAGAGAAAAGCAAAAGCAAATCCGTCAGAGTCTACTTTTTGTCAATTGCTACCTTCCAGGTTTCAGGACCTTCTTCAAGATACTCCCAATTGAACTGTTCAGGGCGCTCCATCATAAACTGGTACAAAAGCGGCCTTGGATCATGATCATTAATAATCTGCATGCTTTGGCCACTTTTTAATTCATCGAATGTACTAAAAATAGTTGGATGTTTTTCTCGTGGCGGATAATCCGGTACATTTACAACTGCTGTAAAAATTTTCATTGTTTCCACTCCTTTAATGTTTTTTTACCTTCCTCTATATTATAAAATAGAGATAGAAATGCTTTAGTGAGACCCATCACACTGTTAAAATGATATTTTTTATAGTTTACTTGCGGGAGGGATCACATGAGGGAACTGGTAGGATCATGCTGTAATTGCGGGAAGGACCTGTTTTGCCTGGACGGCTTTTTTGCAGGAATTCAGACAGAGGATAAAAAGATTATTTGTTTTGACTGTAATGAGAATAAGGAAAATACCACAGAAGGTGAATAAGTACAAAAGGCGCAAGCGCCCTGAACAGATGATGAAAGGCTTAAAACCGCCACTTCCTTTGGCAACGCCTTTCTGACTCACTTCCTCGAAAAAGCTAATGCTTTTTCTTCGTGCGATGCTTAAGCTTCCGAAGTTTTCCTTGTCCTGTGGGCCTCAGACAGGCATAAGACGAATCACGCAGTCATCTTGAAGTGATTTGGCTTATGACCCCGAGTTGTTCGATTCATGATTCCTCACAAGATATTCAAAGAAGCATATTC
Source organism: Neobacillus sp. FW104-15D2 (assembly GCF_058790155.1). Classification (NCBI taxonomy): domain Bacteria; kingdom Bacillati; phylum Bacillota; class Bacilli; order Caryophanales; family Bacillaceae; genus Neobacillus; species Neobacillus sp. FW104-15D2. The sequence goes on along the minus strand of NZ_JBYTCJ010000017.1, from coordinate 47,343 downwards.
TCGAGGAAAACTGGCTGGGCGCTGGGGCTAGATTACAAGAACTTAGTTCGGAGTTATCCACAAGGTAAAAATCCAAAAATTCCCTAAACAATAATGGTAAAGAGGCTGCCCGGTTGGGCAGCCTCCTTTCTTTTAATCTTCATTTGAAGCGAGATCCTTTACAGGCAGTGTTTCATTTTCTTTATGGGTTACACTCCTTAAGTTAAACATTGCTTTTAAGCAGAACAGCAACAGGCTCGCAACTCCGATAAGGAAGATAGTATCAGGAACAGCACGCCAGGTTAATAGAGTCTGAACAATATCCTTTTGCAAGAATGCTGACGAACGTGATGCAGCATAACCATGATAGAAGGATTCTTTGATTTGCAGGAATCCTGCAGGAAGCAAGGAAGCAAATACCATCCCGGCAAGGCCGACATTGAGTGCAATACAGCTGAATTTGATCCATTTGTCGTTCCATGCTTCAGGTTTAACTATATTTCGCATGGAGTAAAGAAGAACTGCGCAGGCAAACATTCCGTATACACCCATCATAGAAGCGTGGCCATGTGTTGGTGTCAGGAACTGACCGTGTTCAAAGTAGCTGACAGCTGGAAGATTGATCAGGAAGCCAAGTACCCCTGCTCCAACCAAGTTCCAAATTGCTACTGAAATTAAGAACCAGAATGTGCCTTTATAAGGGAAATTTACTCCTCCGTCACGCATCATACGGTATTGTTCGTAAGCTTCAAGAATAAGTAATGTCAAAGGAATAACTTCAAGGGCAGAGAATACTGCGCCTAGTCCTAACCAAACCTCTGCAGATCCATTGTAGTAATAGTGGTGACCGATACCAATTACACCGCTGCCAAGGAGCAGGATCAATTGGAAATAAAGAGCTTTTACAGTTGAGCTTTTTGTTACTAGATTCATTTGAACCATCAAGAATCCAATAACAACTACCGCAAATACTTCAAAAATACCTTCTACCCATAAGTGGATTATCCACCAGCGCCAGTAATCGGCAAATGTGAAGCTTGTGTCAGGATTGATAAAGAAAGCAAAAACATAGAACAATGGTACAGCTATTGCAGAATAGAATAACAGGTGGATTAAGCCGCCCTTATCTGTTTCCCGTTTCAGGCCGCTCCTGATTCCACGGTAAACTATAAACAGCCAGATCAGCATTCCTTCGACAAGAATTATCTGCCAGATACGTCCAAGCTCGAGGTATTCCCAGCCCTGGTGACCCAATAGGAACCAATTGTTACCCAGATAGCCGTTTGCTCCAAGCCATTGTCCTGCCATACTTCCTACGACAAGAACTACTAGAGCCCAGAATAAAATATCAACCAGCAATCCTTGTTTCTTTGGTTCATGACCGCCGACAAGTGGTGCTACATAAATTCCCATTCCCAGCCAGGATGTTGCGATCCAGAAGATTGCCAGCTGTAAGTGGAATCCCTTTGTTATATTGAATGGAAGAATATCATGAATCCATTTTAATCCAAAGAAGCTTTCCGGCTCGATATAATAGTGCGCGAGCAGAGCACCAAACATGGATTGAACAAAAAATAGCGCAGATACAATTAAGAAATACTTTCCAACCTTACGCTGTGAAGGTGTTACCGGAATTTTTCTTATATCCAGTTTAGGGAAATTTCCTGGTGTATAGGCTTCCTGCATTCCTAAATGATAGCGATAGAAGAGGTAAAGAATGATACCTACAAATAATATTAAAACAGTTACACTTGCCCCGCTCCACCATATAGCAGAGAATGAAAGATGGTTTCCTGCGTCTTCATAATATGGCCAGTTGTTTGTGTAAGTAATTTTATCTCCCTGACGTACGGTGCTAGAAAGCCATGCTGTCCAGAAGAAGAAATCAGAGATTTGTTTAATTTGGCTGCCATTGGCTACATAAGCGCGATCACCACTTGGCAAATCTTTCTCATTGATCAGGTTAGCCTTTAATCCCCAGCCATCCCCTTTTGTAAATACAATTTTATAGTAAGCTCTTACCTTTTCAAGTCCAAAAGCTTGTGCATCAGTAAGCTTCATAGTGTCTTTCTTGCTGTCATAACGATTTTTCCGCATTTCCTTAATTACATCATTACGAATAATTGTTTTTTCATCTTCAGCCAGTTTGCCAAAATCAGAGCCAAACTTTTTATTCGCTTTAAAATCCTGCATTCCCTGTGTATAGACCTTAAGGGCTTCTGCTGTATAGTCAGGACCCATATAAGAACCGTGTCCCAGCACTGTACCATAATCCATTAAACCGCACTTTTGGAAAACTGCCTGGCCCCCCATAATAGACTTTTTCGTTAGAAGGACCTCGCCATTCTGATTTGTTACTTTTATAGGCCTTGGCGCCTGCTCTTTAAAGATCCAGTAGCCGCCTCCTAATAAAACCGTAAAGCTTAGTAAAATGGTGATAATTAAAATGGATTTTAAAAGTGCATTTCGATTTGCCTTCACCACTTTATTTACTGGTGTTCCCCGTTGAATTTCCATACTGTTCATTCCTTTCTTATGTTCTATACTCGTATTGTAAATGCTGAAAGAACACCATAAAGTGAACCTCCTCATCTATGTCGTGTGATATTTCGCACAGCAGTGAGAATTATTTTCAAAAAAACTATCTAACTATGACGCCGGTCACATATTTAAACATCATTCTCTGATAAACTCGCGTTATAAATAAGAAGTTTTTAAGCAAAGGTGATGCAAATGAAAACAGAAGATATTTTTATGAGGCTTTCAGCTGTCCCTATTTTTAAAGAATTAACAAAAGAGGAACTGGACCCTTTTGTCAAAATTGCACAAACAAGAAATTATAAGCAAAAGATGTACGTATTTATGCAGGAAGATTTATTGGACCGGGTTTTTTTCATTCACTCAGGTAAGGTAAAGATTTATAAAACTGATTTTTCAGGTAAGGAGCAAATCGTTTCTGTATTAGAGCCTGGGGAAATGTTCCCTCATGCAGGGTTCTTCCGGCAGGGAACTTTCCCTGCACACGCCGAGGTATTAGAGGATGCGTTTTTGATTGTTATCCCAATAGATAAATTTGAAGAGATACTAATTACTTATCCCGAATTATGTATCAAGCTTTTTAAAGTACTTGGGGAAAAAATTGTTGATTTGCAGCAACGGCTCGAGGAACAAATTCTTCATAATACCTATGAACAAATTGTTCTTCTGTTGGTGAGACTTTGTAAAACAAACGCGGAGCATTTTGGAGATCAATATAAATTCACAACACATTTTACAAACCGTGAACTGGCCAACATGATTGGAACATCCCGGGAAACAGTCAGCAGAACCATTAACCACTTAAAAAAGAAGGAGTACATTGATCAGGATGATGATGGCTTTTATCTGATTCACCGTGAAGCATTGAAAAAGGAATTATTCTATTAAACAGGGAGTGTGTGGGAAATGGAGCAAAGAATTATTGAACTTGATGTTCGGGAGGACATAAACAATAAATTGGAGCCTTTCCAAAAGATTATGGAGGCAATCAGTGGTTTAAATCATAACGATGTATTTATCCTTCATGCGCCCTTTAAACCGGTTCCTTTATTTGCGGTAATGAAGGCAAAGGGTTTTACACATGAAGTGGAAGAGCTCGAGAAGAAACACTGGAAAGTCATTTTTATAAAGAAAGCTCGGTGATTGCCAAGCCTTTAAGTGAGAACTGAGCCGTTTTAACCCTTATCAAGTTCAAAACGGCATAACCTTAAAAAAGCTTTACTCTTTCTACTTTCAAGGCTAAAGCTGACGAAGCCTTCCATGTCCTTTCCGTCGCGCGTTCAGTATGTATGAATATAAATTCTGATTAGCCAAAGAAAATAATTGGCTTATTCAATGTAAAAGGAGAATGCAGGATGATTTTAGATAACCGCGGACTTGAACCGCCCCAGCCAATGATGAGAACCCTTGCTGCCATTGAAGATCTTGTACCAGGAGAAAAGCTCACTATTATTAATGACAGACGGCCCATGTTCCTATATGAACAGCTTGAGGAACAAGGGTTAAAACATCGGACAGCACCACAAGAAGATGGGAGTTTTAAAATAGAAATTTTTCGATAAGAAGGTGAATGGTTATGCTTCCTCAAAATAAGGGGAGTGAAACAAATATTAAACTTCCTTTTTCTTTTATCATCTATAGCATGGCTGCCCTTGTAATATCCCAACTAATATTACTATTTCACGGCGGTTTAATGTCAGAAGGAGTTTTTCGAATACCCGCTGTGTGGTCGGCAGCCCACCTTTTAATATTAGGATGGGCATTGATGACAGCAATGGGTGCCATGTATCAGCTAGTTCCCGTTGCTTTTCTCACACCCGTTTGGAGTGAAAAGTTTGGCTTTATCCAGTTTGCTTTAACAGCTTTAGGGATTACTTTTTTTGCAGGAGCTTTATTTTTTGAACCACAAAAAGCTCTAATCCCAGGAATCATCACTTTAATAGGAATCCTATTGTTTCTTGTTCAAATGGTAATGACATTGCGAAAACAAACAAAACCAAATATTCTAACTCTGTTTGTGGGAACGGCTCTGGTATGCCTTCTGCTAACCATATCCCTTGGCATAGTCCTTGTTTATAGTCTAAAAACAGGGGCAGGTCCTGATTACCAGGCAATATTTAAAGGTCACCTTTTATTGGGATTAGCTGGATGGTTCACCCTCCTTATTTTTGGCTTTTCATATAAAATGGTTCCCATGTTTTCTTTATCCCATGGTTATTCCATGGCAAAAGCCAAGTATGTTTTTACTTTTTATATCTCCGGTTTATTGATTTCCTTTGTTTCTTTCTTTATAAATTCTTCAATGGGTCTTAGGGCTGGATTCTTCCTGCTTTTTGCTGGCTTTCTCTTATTTGGTATTCACGCCTCCGAAATCCTGAAGAAAAGAATTAAAAAGAAACTCGACAAGCCATTTATGGCCGCTCTACTCGCAATTGGGTTTGCTGCAGTCATTCACCTTGCTGGTTTTCTTTCCCTATGGAGCAATAAACCTGAGAGACTGCCGGGACCTATTATCTATGCATACATCTTTTTATGGATTGCATTAAGTATTTTAGGCTACTTGTATAAAATTGTTCCATTCCTATGGTGGACACATAAATACAGTAAGGAAATCGGTAAAAAATCGGTTCCTTCCTTGAAAGAAATGATAAATGAAAAAACAGCAGTACCTCTTTTTAGTACGTTCATCATCTCGATATTGCTGACCACAGCGTCTTTAATAATTAAGAATCTTGTTCTTTTCAATATTGGCCAGTTCTTTATCTCACTTTCCTTTTTAGGAATTGCTTTTATTATATTGAGCGTTATAAAAAAATAAATGAGGTGTTTAAAATGAGTTTAACTGAAAAAGTCCGTGAAGAATTAAAAAACGTTTATGATCCCGAATTAAATATTAATGTAGTAGACTTGGGACTTATATATGATGTTCAGGCCAATGAAGACGGGATCGTCAATATTATCATGACACTTACAACTCCTGGATGTCCTCTTCATGACAGTATAGTTAGCGGAGTTAAGTATTCGGTCCAAAGCCTTGAAGAAGTAACCAGGGCAGATGTAAATCTTGTTTGGGAGCCCGCATGGTCTCCTGAAAAAATGACCCCAGAAGGCTTGAAACTCTTAAGAGGATAAATAAAAAAGAAAAAGCGGTCCTCCGGATGTTCGAACTCCGGGACCGCTTTTGTGTTTTGTTCTGTTTTTGTTCTAAAGCAATGGCTCTACTGGAAGAACAGACTTTACTTTTTCCAATACATCCTTATCCAATCCCTCGTTTAGGAGAATGTGGACATAGCCTCTGTCTTCATGGCTTCTGATCAACCGTCCAACTCCCTGACGCAAACGAAGCAGCATGTAAGGAAGATCAACTTGAAGATAGGGATTTTCTGCACCTTCCCTTTTCGCCCTAAAAACAGGATCATTTGGAGGGAACGGAAGCGAGAATACAATCACATTCTCCAATGATCTGCCCGGGATATCAAGTCCCTCCCATAAATGCAGGGCACAAAGAACTGACTGTTCCTCATTTTGAAATTTAGAGACCAATGTGCTGATTTCTGCATCTCCCTCAAAGTACACAGGAAAATCAATGTTTGAAAGACTACTTTTCAAGAATTTTATTTCCTCGATGTCATTGGCGAGTATCAAAGCCCTGCCCTCAGTCTGTTTGATTTGTTCGATAACATACTCTGCTTTACTGTTTAAGTCATCGTTTTTAAAGGAAGGAAGATGCATTTCCATCTTCTCCTCATATTCAAATGGTGACGCAACTGTAAAGGACAGGTAGTCTTCTATACCCAGGCTTTTCGCCATATATTCAAATGACTGCTGTTCTGAGAGCGTCGCAGATGAAAAAACAAAAGGCATCTTCTTAGAAAAAACCTCTTCTTTCATAATTTCCTGTACCATCTTAGGCATTATGACAAGTGTTCTTTCACTTGAATGATCTTCAAACCAGGTAATTCCATTCATAGGCTGTAAGAAAAGTGAGAGAGAATAAGTAATTTGTTCTAAATATTCTTCAACAATTTTCAGTTCATAATCATTGATTACATACATCTCACTGTCAAAAACCAATTCCTCTTCCACTTTTTGAAGGGCATTATAAAGCCTTTTTCCCTGGCTTAATAAATCTCTGTCTTTTTCGATGATCTTCTTTTCGGAGCCTGAAGCAGTTTTTGCTGATAAAGACAAATGCATAAAAAAGCTCTCGTTTTCATGGATTGCATCTTCAATTGCATACAAGGTTTTTTCACGCACATTATTTTCCATCAATCTTGTTAAAAGAGCTTCAAGAGTTTGTTCTGTAAACCGATAGCTTAATGCTTTCTGGGCAGCAAACTCAAGAAGATGTCCTTCATCAAATACCACACAGGAGTGTTCAGGCAGGAGCGGCAGCTGTCCTTCCCTCTTTCTTGATTCCTTTGTCCAGACATGTTCCATATAAAAATCGTGGGAACAAATGATCAAATCTGATGCTCCTCGGTAGTATTCACGGTGAAGAGTTTGTCCGCAGCGATGTCTTTTTTCACAGGCAAAACAATCCTGTACAGCATCCCAGCCTACTTGTTTCCATTGTTCATCTGTGAGATGGGCATAATCCCGTCTGTCCCCATAACGGGTAAAAGTTTTTAAGGTACCGTTTTTTAAAACAAAATCGGGAAGTTCATCATAAATATCCCCGTATCCTTCAAAATCACTTGATTCAACAGCAGTATCAAGCTTTTTCAGGCACAGGTATTGATCCCGGGATTTAGCGAGTCTTACATCGATATTAAGATTTAGGGCTTTCTCGAGCTTGGCAATATCTCCTTCTTTTTTTACTAGCTGCTCAATAAGCGTCTCGTCTGCACAGGTGATGATGGCAGGCTTATTGGTATATCGTGCATAACAAATGGCATAAAGAAGGTAAACAAGCGTTTTTCCTGTTCCTACGCCCGCTTCTGCAAAAATCGTCTGTTTTTCTTTAAACGCCTTTTCAAGTTGAAAAGCCATATAGATTTGTTCGTCCCTTATTTCGAAACCTTCCTCGGGCAAAAGATCATAAAATACATCGCCAATCCATTCGCCGAGGCGGTCGTAGAATGATTCTGTTTTATCTATAGTAAAAGGCATTCTATTCTGCATGTAAATCCTCCAAATAAATAGTGGCTCAGCAAGTTTCTGAGCCTTAATAAAAAGTGAAAAAAAAGCGACCAGCAAGGCGCTTTTTCTAATGATAAGAAAAAAATTTTCTTATCGTCAATTATCTAATTTTAACTCAAGCAAGAAAACTGTCAAGAAATTAAGAGGCATGAGGCTGTTTATTTATAAAGGATTGAAGAAAATGACAATGCTTGCTGCCATTCTTTTTTGGCATTTAACACTTTTTCCATTGCTGACTCTTTAGCAAACTGTTCGCTATCTAATGTTTGGAGAGTAACATGGAGTGCTTTTGAAATTTTATAAAAGTCAATTTTGGATTGATACATTGCCACCCCTCCTGTTTTTAATAAAGCTATTATATTCAAGAGGGATGGAATTTATGCTATCGTTTGTGGAATCCGCTAAGACTTTTATTAAGGTCTTAGATCATTTCCCCAAAAACTCCACTTTGGAATCGTTGGCTTTATTTACTCATTATTCTCTGTGCGCAGTGGTCGCTTACCCCAGTATTGGTAATAATCTGTCCTAATGAAACCATTAAAGAGTTTTCTTTTCTTTGTGGCTGGTTTCCCATAGAGTTTCTCAAAGTCTTCATTTGAAGTAAGAATGTAAATGGACCAGGTGTCAAGCTTGGCAAATGCCTGTCCCATTTCCCTATACATTTGCTCTACGGCACTTTTTTCACCAATACGTTCACCGTACGGCGGATTTCCAACAATGACACCGTACTCCTTCGGTGTTGTTATATCTCTAACCTGCATTTGCTTGAATTTAATAAGATCCGCAAAACCTGCTTCGAATGCATTTTCAGTCGCCATTTTGACCATGCGGTGATCAATATCGGTACCTGCAATATCAAGCGGCTGGTCATATTTTGCTAAATCCTCTACTTCATTTCGCGCTTCGTCCCATACCGCTTGGGGTATCCAGCCCCAGTTTTCAGAAACAAAATCGCGGTTGAAGCCTGGAGCAATATTTTGCCCAATTAAAGCGGCTTCAATTGGAATGGTGCCTGAGCCACAGAAGGGATCAATAAATGGCTTGTCTGGATTCCAGTTGGTAAGCAATACAAGAGCAGCGGCAAGCGTTTCTTTTAATGGAGCTTCCCCCTGGTCAACCCTGTAACCCCGTTTATGAAGTGCCTGCTTTCCTGTAGCATCAATTGTAATGGTAGCAACATCCTTTAAAAGCGAAACCTCGATCCGGTAAAGTGCACCAGATTCATCAAACCATCCGCTCCGTTTATAATGGTGCTGTAAACGGTCAACAACCGCTTTTTTTACAATTGCCTGACAATCAGATACACTAAAGAGCTTTGATTTTACTGACTTTCCGGAAACAGGGAACTCCGCGTCCTCCGGAAGGTATTTTTCCCAAGGCAATCCTTTTGTTTTCTCAAAAAGCTCGTCAAATGAGTATGCTTTAAACTCGCCAACTTTTATGCGAATGCGGTCTGCGGTACGGAGCCAGAGGTTTGAACGTGCAATTGCACTTTCATCTCCTTCATAGACTACTTTCCCATTTTCAACCTGACAATCATACCCTAGTGCCCGGACTTCTTTTGCAACCAATGCTTCAAGACCCATGGCAGCTGTTGCTATAATTTGATATTTACCCATTATTTCACCCTTACTTTTGTTGTTCTTATGTACATAGGATAACACATAACTATATAAAAAATAAAAAAGCCCCCCGATTCAGGAGAGCCTTAAATCATTTTCATTTTTAATGCATTAATTACGTTCTGTAAGCCATGTTCTGTACCTTGTACTGCAAACGGCTATTAAGCCTCGTACAAAGGCGGTAATCATCTATCTACAGGTGTTAAGACCTGTCCTTTCCCTTGTTTGATTCCTCAGGAAAGATTCCCCTACCAAATTTGGGTTTCTCGCTCGTGGGGTTTACCTCGTTCCACCTTTTCCATTTCTGGAAAAGCTCCGTCACTGTGGCACTTTTATAGGTATTCATACCATATCCATAAGGACTTAGGTATTTTCCCGGCCGTCAGCCGTATTCCGGCTGCCCTGGCTTATGACTTCGCCAGGCACGAACACTACAGGCATCTCAGCCTGTGCGAGCATGGACTTTCCTCAACAAGGCCGCATTAAGCTCCTTGCAGCGATTACCCGAACGCAATTAATGAACACAAGACTTATTATATGTATTTTCCATTGCAGATGCAATGGCATAAAAAAGGAAATGCGGGAACAAACTGTCAATCGTATAACTTATTTCCAAATACATGCTTTTCAAGGTTTGATAATCTCTTTAGAATATCAAAATTCGTTGTCCCCGCGGCCTGAGCTGCAGGCTGTCTCCTTGAAGCATCCTCAGCAAGCTTACGCAAGCGCATATTCTCCTGCTGCAGTTCTTCAATTTCCTGATGGAAGGTTTCGTAGTCTTTAATGATCAAATCAAGAAACTTATCTACATCCTCCTGCTTGTATCCGCGCACACCAGTCTTAAACTCTTTTTCTAAAATATCCTTTGCAGTCAATTTCACTTTATCCGACAGCATTCCAATCACCTCAGTATTTCGCCAATCATTACCTATTATTTTTTCAAAAATATTGCTGTTTGTCAATTTTCTTTAGGAAATACTCTTTTTTTCAAAATATTTAAACAAAAATAGTTAACTAATAATCAAACCTACTCGCGTTTTCTTCTTCGACTATATTCTGCAAATCATAGAACGTTATAAGATGTACAGGATAGGGATGGGTGCTTTGATAGCTCACTGCCATTTCATAAATATATTTTGGGCTTCCTTCCTTCTCCTGATCGTAAAAAAGAAGAAGAGCATCGCTTTTTTCAATGAAAAATTGATTTTTAACCCTAAATTGGAGTGGTTTTTCATATGCTTTCTTTGAAACTGAATCTACAAAATCAGCCTGCATTAAAACCGATTCATACCACTCCTTATTTTCTTCCTTCCAGTTTGACTCCTGATCCAGAAAAGGCGTTATTACGGCAAGCTTAAGATCCGGATATTCCAATTGAAGGTCAAAAACGGTTTCTGCAGCCCACAGCTCAATCCCTAATTGGCCGCTAATCAAAACCCATTCCAGCCCCTCTTCAATCATGGGAAGCAGTTCTTTTTTAAGTGCCTTTTTTATGTAGTCGACAGAGGAATGGTCCTTTTTAAAAATACCCAGTTCAAATGGTTTATAACCAGAAATTGCAAGAACTTTATACAGGGACAAACACCTCTTTTTCATACTTTGTATAAATAAGACAAACTTTTTTATTAATAAATCATATCATATTGTAAAAAGAAAAATAGCCAGAGAGCATAAAATTGACTTAATGGTTCCAGAAAAACACTCCCTATTTATGGATAAAACAGAAAAAACAAGGGCGTTTTGCCCTTGTCAGTAATTATCTTCCCCAAGGTCCAGGTCCCATCATTGGGCCAGGTCCCATCATTGGTCCGGGTCCCATCATTGGTCCGGGTCCCATCATTGGGCCGGGTCCCATCATTGGTCCCATTGGTCCAGGTCCAAATCCCGGTCCCACAGGAGCTACTGGAGGTACAGGTCCCACAGGAGGAACTGGGGCAGGATTCATAGGTCCTACGCAATTAAATTGCTGGTTGGAAACCTCATTTACAGCTGAAAAGGTTTGAGGGAAGTAATGCTTATGCTCAAACAATTGGTGATTTACAGTTGTAGTATGTGATGGATGGATGTGAGGAACCACCGTTGTAGAAAATGTGTGGTTCACACAGCATTTTGTAGGATGGATAACCGCAGGCATAATATTTGTTCCACAGTACATATACACTTCTCCTTTCGATATGGTTGTTTGTTATTACATTAACAGCCTATGTTGAAAGAGAGACTCTTGTACTAATGAAAACACCTATTTTTACAGCATTGTATAGAAACTGTCCTTTAGACTTGTAAAAAGTACTGCAGTTAAACAAACCACAATGAAGAAAAGAAATAAAATTGCTTTGTACATAATACCAGCTCCACTGTGTTGTTATTAATAGTTTTTAACACTACAATTTAACATTTTACTCTCTGTTAACCTCATTCACAACACAAAATTGCAGGAATTTAGGCATAAAAAATGAAAAATTTGTTACAAATTTATGAATTTTAAAGTTTTATAAAATCTACAGATCATTTCTTGTCTTTTTGTCCGCTTGCTCAGGGAATTTTCTGCATTTATTTTCGAGTCTCTTTATTCGTTTTAGAGCATCCTCTATAAAATTTGACTGGATTTCACCAGCCTTTTCCTCCATTGCCTTGTGAACGAACTCTAAGGCTATTTTTGGATTTTTCAGTTTGTGTTCAAGTATCTTTGAAGCTTCAATGCAAGCCTCTCTTGCAATGTCAGATATAGCAGAATCAGCTACAGACTGAAAAAGAGTAAGTGCTTTTTCCCAATCCCTCACTTTTTTCCTCTCGTACGCAAGAGCAAGCTGAGCATGGGCAGACACATGATCATCTCCCTCGGCAATTGAATCAAACCTTTTTGCCGCTTCCCCTTTTTCTCCTAATGAGGAAAACCATCTTCCTACTTCATATGTCTCCTGGCTTGTTTGCCCTTCATCAAGCCCGCAAATTTGGAATGTCAAATGAGTGTATAGCGTGACAAGTGACAGAATGTCTATCTCATTATGTTTTAAAACCCCCAGCATTCCTTCTGGCTGTTTCCTTTCAATAAAATCAAAATAAATCATGGGTGCTAAATGGCCGGGAATATCATCTTCACGCAGAACTCCTAATATTTCCTTTTCTACAATAGAAAGCTTTAGCCGATCAAGCTTATGTTTCCAAAGGCGTCTTGAAGCATGGTAAAGATCAAAATGCCCGAAAGACGGCAGTTTGGGAACATGGTCGCGGACAAGGGTGTGCCTTGTTTTAACCTGGGGCCAATCAAAGGATTTCCCATTGTATGTTACAAGCGTTTTATAATTTACGCTTTCCAAAAAACTTTGATAGAGTGGGACCTCAGCCCCCGGATTAGGAAGTACATGCTGTCTCAATACAAGCTCTTCCCCTTTTACGCTTGCATACCCAAGGAGAAAGATGGTATTGCCTGTACCCCCTCCTAGTCCTGTAGTTTCTGTATCAAAGAAAAAAAGTTCTTCAGGACGATGCCCAATGGCTGAGAGAGGATGTGAAATCCCTGTTTCGTTCCAGACTTTAACTGCCCGGAGAAAATCTTGAAACCGAAAATGTCCATGTTTCTGTTCTAGCGGATAACGTACTTCCCTTACTAAGCAATAATTTTCATCGAAAAAATAGGGTAATACCCCTTCCGCTTTCCATTGGTCCGAATAAGGTATGACGATTTCCGGCTCTTTTTCTGATGGTATAACGCTGCTTCCAGAGTGCTCCTCTTTTATATGGAGATGAGAGGACTTGCTGAAATCCTCTTGCTTGCCGCTTCCTAAATGCGGTTTTAAACGGTTTAATTTATTTTTTAAAGACAAAGCTCTCACCTCTCCTTTGAAGCCGATGTATCCAAAAAGAAATCAATAATTTTAAGAGTATCTCTTTTGGCTGTATCACTAACAGCCTCCATCCCGACACAGGAAGGACAGCCGCTTTCACATTGGCATCCGCTTACCATCTTTCTTGTTTCCCGGAATACAGGAACCATACCAGTGTATATTTTTTCGCTTAGACCAATACCACCGGGATAGCGGTCATAAAAGAAAATAGTTGGCTTTTCATTATGATCTGCCTTAACCTGCGGAACCACGTGGATATCCTGGGGGTCCGCCATAACAAAAAGAGGAGCTATGTGGTTTAGTGCATGCGCTGTCCCCACAAGGCCCTGTTCAAGCCTTTCATGTCCCATATCAGCAAAAGGTTTATCTAAGGAAATCCAGGCAGAACTCGTATGCAGTTCTTCTTCGGGAAGGAATATGGGCCCCGATCCAATGTTTTCATGTGTCTCAAATTTAATTTTTTTAAAAATGGTTGCCATCGCCCTGACACTAACATCGCCATAACCTATCTCCATGTCGGGATGTTCCAGAAGTTTATCCACTTCTAATACCTTTAATTGAACTGCTAGATTAGCATCAGTAAAGTAATCGACGTCTACTTCCCGGACAAACGCTTTTTTCTCTTCCCAATCAAGCTTTTCAACTTGAAATTGGGTACCTTGATGTAAATAAATAGCCTCTTCGTGAAGAAGTGTCATAGCCGAGAACCTGTCCATTTCACCAATGACCTTCACATTTGCTACATTTGTTTGATCAACAATAATAATATTCTCCTGCGATGCAGACCGAAGGCTTATATTGTGAGCAGGGAAAGAATCATTCATCCAGTACCATTTGTCTCCATTCTGATAAAGAACGCGTTCCTCCGTCAGGTATTCAAGAAGCTCTTCTGTCTCAACATTGCCAAACCTTTCTCCTGCCTTAAATGGAAGCTCGTATGCCGCACATTTCATATGGTCAATAAGGATAATCAAATTATCGGGATTGATTCTGGCCGTTTCAGGACTCTGGTTAAAAAAATACTCTGGATTCTGGATGATATATTGATCAAGCGGGCTGGAGCTAGCAACCATTATGACAAGTGATTCGCCGTGCCTTCTGCCAGCTCTCCCAGCCTGCTGCCATGCACTAGAAATGGTTCCGGGATATCCAGTCATAATGCAGACCTGAAGCTGGCCGATATCGACGCCTAGTTCCAATGCATTTGTACTGACAACTCCGTATATTTCCCCTGATCGAAGCCCTTTTTCAATCTTTCTCCTTTCTGTTGGCAGGTAACCTCCCCGATAACCCATAATTGATTTGGGACCCAGCTGATTTTTAACCAGCTCCTGCAAATAAGTCAATATAATTTCAACACGAACCCTGCTTCTGGCAAAAACAATGGTTTGAATTTTATTTTTCAAAAGCTCCCCTGCAAGCTTTCTAACTTCCAGTGTTGCACTTCTTCTAATATTTAGCGGCTTGTTTACAATAGGAGGATTGTAAAATAGAAAATGTTTTCTTCCAGTTGGCGCACCATTATTGTTAATGAGTGACATTTCACTTTCAGTTAAATTTTCTGCTAGTTCAAGAGGATTGGCAATAGTTGCTGATGTACATATAAACACTGGATCGCTGCCATAGTACCTGCAAATACGTTTTAGTCTTCTTATCACGTTGGCTACATGGCTTCCAAACACACCTCTGTACGTATGAAGTTCATCAATCACTACAAACTTTAAGTTTTCAAACAGCGAAACCCATTTCGTATGATGAGGTAAAATCGCTGAATGAAGCATATCAGGATTTGTAATAACCACATGCCCAGCCTGCCTTACCTTTTGGCGGATATTCGCCGGTGTATCTCCGTCATAAGTATAACTATTAATATTCATCCCTGTTTCCTGGATAATTTCATTAATTTCACTTTTCTGATCTTGAGCAAGTGCCTTGGTGGGAAACATATAAAGAGCTCTGGCATTTGGATTTGATAAAACGGTTTGCAAAACAGGAAGATTGTAGCAAAGCGTCTTTCCGGATGCAGTTGGTGTTACAGCAACAATACTTTTTCCTGACATAACTGTTTCATAGGAAGTTTTTTGATGGGTGTAAAGCTGCCCAATCCCTCTATTCTCCAAGGCTTCCTTAAGCTGTACGTGAAGGTCCCCGGGCAGCGGAACGTTTTTAGCAGGACGTTCCTCAATAGTCCGCCAGGTGACGATATTTTCTTTAAATTGTTCATGTATTTTTAAATCTTCAAGAATTTCTTGAAGGTTTTTTCGAAGTTTCATAATCATTCACCCCATATCTATTATTGTAGCGAATGAACGTTCGTGAAAAAAGATATTTATCATGAATTTCGTGTAATATTTTAAGGGAATTTTTAACAGGCAGTGAACGGGCCAAATACCAGCCTATTTAAAGTTGAAGGACAATATCGAAAGAGGATTATTATTCCTCTATTTGAAAGACCTTTTTTTGGCCTTGATAACCTGATAAATGGCTTGCAGATTAAAATTAAAAACCCGTCAAAGACGGGTTCTACATTGTATGCAGCCTAATAAACTCTTGCAATGATTCTGCAAGTTTTTCTGGTTCTTCGTACATACTCATATGTCCGGAATACTCTAAAAGTAGTTGGGTTATATGTCCCCCAGACACAGAAAAGGTACTATCTGGGGTAATAACTTTATCTCCCTTTCCCGCTGTTAATAAGACAGGAGTAGTTTCCTTTTTAAGAACATGATTACGGTCGGTACGGTTTCTCATTGCATTTAAAGTTTCTATTGCATCTTGAGGGCTTGTTCCTGCTCCAATTTCTTTTGCCAATCTGACAGAATCCACTATGCCTGTCTGGGAAGGATTAGCAAAAAGCTTTGGCACCAGCTGGTCCACAAATGGCTCAATCCCTTCCTCCCCGATTTTCTTGATACTGTTGAGTCTTCCTTCCTTTGCTTCCTGGCTGTCAGGAAATGCAGTTGAATGTATCAAACCATATCCAGCAAGATTTTCTCTATATTTTTCCGCAAACGCCAACGTTACATAACCGCCTAATGAGTGTCCGAACAAGAATACCTTTCCGGTTCCCAGTTTTTCAATTAGCCTATGCACATCTTCAGCCATATCTTCAATGGAGAAACCTCCTTCCGGAGAAGGCGATTCTCCGTGTCCTCTTAAATCCGGAACAATAACATGCATATCCTTGCTTAATAGGGGGATAACATTTTCCCAATACTTTGAACTTCCGCAAAAACCATGAAGCAGCAGGACAGTTTGCCCCTGCATATTTCCATGTTCTTTAAAATATAGTTCTTTAGTCATTTCTCCCACCCCTCCTTCATAATCTTAAATTTAAAATTCCCTCACCATACCTTTTTAAACTATAATTGAAAATGGATGAAAGGGTATATTGTTGGAACCTATATTTAGAGGTGAGAATGTTGAAGCATGAAGATATCAAAAAAGTCCTAAACGTATTTTCAATTTTTCGGGAGTTAAATAGCCAGGAAATGGACAAAATCGTTGATATATCTATTACTCGTGAGTGGAAAAAGGGGAACCATGTATTTTTGCAGGGTGACCCGTTGGAAAACGTATATTTTATCCATTCCGGCCGGATTAAAGTCTATAAAAGTGATTCAAGTGGAAAAGAGCAGATTGTAGCTATCATGAAGCAGGGAGAAATGTTCCCGCATGTTGGCTTTTTTCGCCAAGGTGAATATCCCGCATTTGCGGAAGTAATGGAGCAAACTACTCTCATAGCTGTCCCTATTAAGCAATTCGAAAAAATTCTTATTGAAAATCCCGAACTTTGCATTAAGGTTTTCCGAGTTCTTGGAGAAAAAATTGTGGATTTGCAGAACAGGCTGGAAGAACAAATTCTTAATAATACCTATGAACAAATAATTAAACTGCTTATAAGACTCGCAAAGAAATACGGTAAGGAACTCGAAAATGATAAGTATTGGCTAAAGGGTGAATTTACTAACCGGGATCTTGCCAATATGATTGGTACAACACGCGAGACCATTAGCCGGACACTAACAAAAATGAAAAGAGACGAATTAATTGAAGTCGATGATGAAGGAAATATGATTATCGATCCTGATAAACTATTGGAAGAGATTTTGCAATAAGTATAATATCAAAGGCTGCCCCTGTATTGGGGGCAGCCTCTTTAGTCTCTTAGAAATTATAAATTTTTACCTTGTTGATAACTCCGAACTAGTCACTTCAAAAATTAGGACTAGGAAAGCTTCGTCAGCTAATCATCGCAAGAAGGAAAAGCGCTGCTTTGTCGAGGACTTGGCAATTTTAGCCTTTCATCATCTGAGGCCGCTTGTGCCTTTTGTTCGCTAATCAGAATTTATATCCATAAATTCTGAACGCACGACGGACACGATGTCCTAGTCAGGCGAAAGGCACACGATGTGCCGTTTTGAGCGTGATAAGCAAAACTAAGGCATCCGCCAAAAGGGACTTCGCGAATGCCAAATTTTTCTAATTCTTATTTTTGTGAAGAAAGATTAAGCATTTCATTCATATCTTCCTGGGCTGTTCCAATCAATTTCAGCTTAAAGGTATCCTGAAGAACATTTAAAACACCTTCCGAAATAAATTCAGGCGCTTTAGGCCCAATGCGAATATCTTTAATCCCAAGGCTGAAAAGACCTAGAAGAATAGCAACCGCTTTTTGTTCAAACCAGGAAAGCACAATGCTTACTGGGAGCTCGTTAATCTCACATTCAAAAGCGTCAGCAAGAGCTTTTGCAATTTTCACTGTTGAGCCTGAATTATTACATTGGCCAAGGTCAATATAGCGAGGGATATCTGTACCCGGTACAACCCCATAATCAACATCATTAAAGCGGAATTTTCCACAAGATGTAGTAAGAATAACTGTTTCGGGAGGAAGCGAGGTAGCTAACTCGCGGTAGTATTCTCCCCCTTTTCCTGGTGCATCACAGCCAGCGATCACGAAAAATCTTTTAATCTTTCCTGATTTCACAGCTTCAATCACTTCAGGTGCAAGGCCAAGAACTGTTTCATGGTGGAACCCGGTTAATAATGTTTCATCGGATTCAATGTTTGCTTCCGGAAGCTCAAGTGCTCTTTCAATAAGCGGACTGAAGTCATCATTTACAATCTTTAGAACATTTTCAAGCCCTGCAACTTCATACGAGAACATTCTATCTGCATAGGTTCCCTTAATAGGCATTACACAGTTAGTTGTTGCCAGGATAGCACCAGGGAATTTTTCAAATAAGCGGCGCTGGTCATACCAGGCTTTACCGATATTACCCTTTAAATGAGAATACTTCTTTAATGCAGGATATCCGTGAGCAGGCAGCATTTCGGAATGGGTGTAAATATTAATGCCTTTTCCTTCTGTCTGCTTTAAAAGCTCTTCTAAGGCAAAAAGATTATGTCCTGAAACAACAATACTTTTTCCTTCAATTTTGTTCTGGCTTACCCGTATAGGCTGTGGAATGCCTAGCCGTTTAGTATGAGCCTCATCCAGTACTTCCATCATCCTTACAGCTGACTGGCCCACTTTCATAGCCATATCAATATGCTCCTGAACATTAAAATTGGAGTTAGTTAGTGTCATATATAATGCTTCATGAGTAGTAGCGTCCACAAAGGGATCTGTATATCCAAGCTGATTAGCATGAGTTCGGTACGCTGCAATTCCCTTTAATCCAAATATGATGGTATCCTGCAGACTTGCAATCGTTTCATCTTTCCCGCATACCCCTACAACTTTACAGCCGCCTGAAGGCGTTTGTTCACATTGATAACAAAACATTTAATTTCCCCGCTTTCACATCTTTATCTTCTGTAACAGAATACAGTGGATGAAGCACGATGCCTGTGATTTACATCACAGGAAAGGGATTGTTCAAAAATCGTTCAAACTTATATATCGATCTAGTGTCACTCACCTGATGAAAGCCAACATCATATACTAGAAAGAAAATTTTCGGAAAGCGAGGAGAGACACGATGTCTTCACAGCAGCCAGAGGATTCTCAAAAGGGAAAAAAAAATAAATCCGAACCCTTTGGAGAACTAATGAAAACAATGAATGACTTTTTTCAGGAAAAGCCTGTTAGGGGATTTTTGCAAACTATTGACGACTTTTTTAGAAATCCTTTCCCTGTTGCACCATTCCATGTTGAAACGCGGGAAACTGATAAGGAAATGATTATTACAGCCGAGCTTCCTGGAGTAAAAAAGGATCAGATTCATATTGATTTAAAGGGAAATTATTTAAATATTGCTGTTCAGCAAAACGATTTATTAACAGAGGAAGACGAACAAAAACAGGTCTACAGGAAGAGACAGTTTCTCCAGCATTCTTCCAGGACCATAGCCCTCCCCCGACCAGTTAATGAAAAGTTTGTTAAAGCTGCCTACAGCGACGGACTTCTTGAAATTAGAATACCGCATGAAAAAGGAAAAATAATTGAAGTTGAATAGAAAAGCGGAAATGCCGAAGTAACCCAATTAAGATTCTCCTGTTTCTCGAGGACAAATCGTTGGGACCACACTTCATATTTGTCCCTAAAAACCCGGCTGAACTAATTTCTTGGATTAGTGGTAACTAGCATAAGACGAGCCAGCGAGAAGGCTGCTCTTTAACCTCAAATGCATTAGGTTATATGACCTAGCGCCTTAGAGATTGAGGATTGACAAGAATGAAATGCCGAAGTGTCCCTTAACTACACTTCTGCTTACCCCATGCATAATAAAAAGCTGCCTTATCGGCCCAGTAATTTAGACCCTGTTTGGCAGCTTTTTTGTTTTTGTTACATTTTTTCTACATTCAGCCAATCGCTGAAATACCCAGTTGGAATATAAAAATAATTTGTTGTGAATTTTAAAAATTGAGCTGTGTCAACTTGCTTGTATTTAAAATGGTTGTAGTAGTCAGATAGGTATTGCATACTGACAGTTTCTGGATCTTTACCTTTTATGATGAAGTGATCCTGAACCATTTCATAAAGTTTAAGAGCAGGCTGTCCATATACAAATGCAGTGCTTTTAATTTCATTCAATGGTAGATTGGAATACTGTCTTCCTAAATTCAGCTCTTCTGCCCTTTTCATTCGGCCCTGAGAGAAAAGCTGAGCTTGAAATATAGATTCCTTTTCCCCTATATGAAAATACATATTGGTAGCGAACTCGGTAATTCCCTCATCCAGCCATGCATCGTTGTATTGATCGTTAATAACGACACCATAAAAATATTGGTGGGCAATTTCATGTACAAGGGCAGTCTTAAAAAATTTATCATTTTCTGTGTAAGGGTCAACTGTTATAACACCTGGATACTCCATATTTTGTCCTTTATCCAAAACAATATCCAACTGCTTATGAGGATACTCTCCTATCTTTTCCTGATAAAAAGAAAGGGCATTTTTAGCAAGCTTTAAAGCCTCTTTTGGTTCCTTATTGTGATCACCCTCAGAAAATAGACGGATTTTCACGCCATTTGAATCAATATCATAATGTTTCATATCTTTAAAGGCAGCAATAAATATTTCCCTTACATTTTTAGCCTTAATCTCTCCTTTATTTTTCTTAAGTGCTGGATCTTCATCTGCAGAAGAAGCTATAGAATATCCTTTAGGAAAATCATATTTTACATTAAAATCCGAAAATCCGGTTAAATATGTCTCCAAGCCATCCTGGTAATCTTTTTTATTCCACTTTCCCTTTTCAAAGGTTGCCAGCATTGGATACCATTGGGCAAGGTAATAACGATCCTCTACTTTAGAGAACCGGTTTCCTTCCTCAGGAACTGTAAAATTATAATCCACTGCAACTGTTCTGGATTCATTTTTTTTCATTTTTCCAGGAAGCTTAACTTTTAGGGTATCCTTATTCAGACTGAATGCTGCTTTTTCACCCTCTACCTCTATGCTGTTGATTTTCACTTTAGAAAAACCTTTAACGCCAGTATTCTGATGGCCTTTTTGAAAAACATTTGGAATAAAATAAAATACCAGTTCGCTCCAATTCTTTTCTGAAAGATTCTTAGCTTTGATGTTTGCCGTAGCATGAAAAACACCGTTATGATTCATTTTTAATTGAATGTCATAGCCTGCCTGGCTATAATTCTTAACCCCTACATCGGCATCCTTCTGGGCGTATACATAGCTGCCGGCTGCAACAAAGGCAACTGCTATTATTCCAAGTGAAACCTTTTCTGGTGTAAGTCGCGATACTCTTTTACCCTGACCAAATTCTTTCCGTTTCGGGATTAATTTTGGTTCAAAGCCGGTTTTAATCCAAGGAGTCCGCTGATAATTTGATTGGAACCTGTTTTTTAATCCGTTAGCAAGCAGGCCTAAGGAAATGGTAATAAAAAGTAAGACTGCAAGAGGGATTAACAATACATGAAAGGTTCCATATACATTTCCTCGTGCCTGACCAACAAGACCAGCAAGCTCTTTAGTAATAGAGTTATAAATAATAGGGTCAAAAGTTTGACGGGTCCCGCCCACAAAAAGATTCATCAGTGCAAGCTGCCCCATAATTGTAATAACATAAACCACTTCCAGGATAAACATCACTAGAAGGGATTCCTTCATCTGTGGGAAAATATGAAACCAGACCATCCGGTTTCTGCTGGCACCAAGTGTTTTGGAAGCTTCAATATAGACTGATTTTTTAATCTCCGCAGATTTTAACCGTACAGATGAAATGATACTTGGAATGCTAATGGCTGAAGTTACAATAATAAAATAAAGAATCAGCTGCATAGGTGTAAGGAAACTGTTTATATTAATTGGTCGTAAGAAAAAATAAAGAATAATAAACAGCGGAACATAGCTCCAGGCGTTTTCAAAAGCTTCGACCCAGCCCGGAACCTTTTTCCATGTTCCAACATAAAGACCTATCAGGGTTCCAATTGCCATTTTAATAATAGTAACTGCCAGGGAGATAAATACCGTATAGCGAATCCCATTTAAAATCATGGATAGAATATCATATCCCCATCTGTCCGTTCCCAGAGGATATTCCTTGAATTTGAACGGCTCAACAGGAGGAGCTAATATCTTGCCGTTTTTATAATGAGTTTCCATTGTCTCAATAAGAGTATGAGGGGCCATATACGGGCCAAATACCGCAAAAAACAGCAGAATGGAAACCAATAAAGTGCCTATATACAATGAGTAATTAATCCGCAATAATCTATTCATAAATAAAACCTCGTTTAAACAAATAGAGTAATAGCCTTGCAGAAATATAAACAAGCAGAGAAATGATAAGAAGTGAGAACAATCCAACAGCAAGCGGCTGTGCCGCATTGCTTAGAAAAATAAACTTCGTTATACCCGATACGTTCATGAGATATTCAACTATGAATAGATTTCCAATTGCAAGGGAGATCACTTTAACTAGTTCAGCAACAATAAAAGGCTCAATATTTTTATAAACGTGCTGAAAGTTAATATAATTAAGCTTCATTCCTTTTGCGACCGCGGTTTTTATATAATCATCACCGCTTATCTGGTAATATTTCACCGCAATAATTTTAAATAAATATAATGTCGGAGCTATTCCAACCAGTATCATAGGAAACCATAGATTGATAGGTCCAGCATCCGGACGAAGGGAAACTACCCTAAAACCGGTTTCTTTATAGATTTTTACCGCTAGAATCAAAGATAGGATTATAAGGATAAAATCCGGGATAGCAGCAAGCAGGTTAAGCATAAGGTTAAAAATTCTTGTGAATCGAAATCGGCTTACAAATACCCCGAAAAAGAGACTAAAAATAATACCAATATTAACTCCTGCTGCTATTAATAGAAAACTAATAACAAAGTTATCACCAATCTCGTCTGAAATCTCTCTTGATTCAGCTCCAATTTGGTATGTACCCAGACTTCCCTGGCTAAGGTTTGAAATGAAATCTGTATAAATCTTCGGTAATCTTTCAAAATGCCATTCGGGCTTCTGTGTTTCCATGTTAACTCCAAGGATATTAGGCAATGCAGCAAGGAGTAGAATCAGTGCAAAAATGATCACTGACTGCTGGATGATGCGAACCATCTTAAATTCCCCCTTTTCTCTTTCTATTTCTCTGTTTAGTATGATGGGCTTACGGCGGGTTTTCCCAGAAAATTACCGGTAATTACCAAAGTAACATATACATTACATAATTTAAAGAATTTTTACTATATTATGTGGAAAGCTTGGCAAGCACCAAGTTCTTTCCGCCGATATCCAAGTTTTGCTTATTCTGATTAGCAGTTACGATCTTTTGACGGAACCAGCGATAAGCTAAGTCCGTTTCCACTTCCGCATTGGGACGGCGCATGTACTATAATCATTTCAAGCTGCTCTCTTTGAAGGGACTATTTTTCGAAAGCGTCTTAAATACATAAAGCGTTATATATCTATTTTAAAATAGACTTGATTCTACTTCCACACTCATTTTCTAAACCCATTTTGATTGGAGGGGAGAGCACGACACTCCTCGAAAATCTACAATTATGCTTTCTTAAAATTTCGTGCGATGTAAATTCCTGGGTGATTCCTTTTGCTACAACATTTCCTTCGTGAGGTGTTGATTCAAAGAGGTTTGTTCAATGTCCTGCGTTATTAGCGTGACAGGTGAAACTCAACAGGCGTATGCGCCGAGAAAAGCGAGGGCCTGGGAACGGAAATCAACAGGCCCTCTCTACTAAAATAAAAAGACTGCAGGCAAGCTCGTTTTAATCGAGTTTGACTACAGTCTGATGCGGCCTGCGGCTGCTTTTTTTCATTATTAATCTTATTTAAATTAAAATTACCTACGAAAGGACCAACAATGATAAAGGTAAAGGAGTTTCTATATCTTAAACATTCCACCAAACCCTTTTACTAGTGAAGATACTTGATTAACAGCATTCATCATTTGACCTGCTGTATTCATCATTTTATTATAATCAACTGATCCATCCTGTGACTTAAAGGAATTCATAAAGCTTTGAAATCCCCCTGGCTGCTTAGGCATCATTCCCTGTTTGGGATAAGGATTTGCATTCATATAAGGATTATATTCCTGATATCCATTTTGCTGGGCATACGGGTTTCCGTAATAATCCTCCTGCGGCTGCAGCGGATTGTGAAACAAAAACTGGGGATCTTTTTGTGAATTAAAATAGGGATTGTTTTGATAACCTTGCATGTTTTGCTGTGGCTGATATGGCTGAATGGCACCATTGTAATAGTTAGGGGGCTGATAATACTGATAATTTTCCTGTGGCTGATAAGGATATGGGGTGTTTCGAAAGAAACCGTTTGGATGGTACGGATTCCCTTGCTGCATTTGCCCCGGGTAATATTGATTGATGTCATATGGTTTATTTTGATTTCCAAACATGGGCAAACATCTCCTCCGCTTTTTCATCAATACAATTTATGAAAGATAGAACCCATGTGTGACTATTTTTTTCGTTAATAAAGATGAAGGTGATTGTTAGTCATTCTGCGACACTTCGCGATCAGCGCTCACATTTCCTTCGTACGCTGCTTATTCGAGGATGCTAGTTTCAATGTCCTTGTAAGATCACACAGGGAGGCATAAATGAGCTTGGCATTTCGAACACCTGTAAATGTTAATGAACCTTATCATAAACATTTGGTGAAAATTGTCGGAAGTTTAAATTTTTTAAAAACTAGAAAAAAAGCTATTTTATGATACAGTAAAAAAAAGATGAAGGAGGAGACAAAGATGGATATTCATGAACTTCAAGCTAGATTTGCAGAAAATCGGGATTACCAGACGAAAGATCCGAATGACTTAATGGCTTTTGCCAAGAAGGCTTACATTCATAATGAAATAACATTCAAGGAATACCGTCAGCTTGTCCGCGAACTAGAAAATCAGGGAGCAGTGCAGCTGGATCAATCAGAAGATAGCCCCCTCATCGAAAGTAAAAATTAAAAAGAATAGGTTATGCTGCTGAAGCACCAATTCTTATCATGTGAAGATTTTTCAGTAAATAAAAAACTAGGGTGCCCACATCTAAGGCACCCTTTTACTATTGTTTTATAGATTCCATCAAAATACTCAGATTATAATCAATTGATTTTGATGCATGTAAAAATTTAGCTCTGCTTGTTTGTGGATAAAAGGCCTGTATAGAAATATTTCCAATATGGTCATGAACTGATTCTATTTGGCTGGAGTGAAAATTTTTGGGCCGATGCGTCGAATACCATTTTAAAGCCAGCTCTTTCCAATCATCACTTGCTGCCTTAACTTCATCTGCAAAGGGCTTCACCTCATTATAAAAATCTCCCTCCAGACCACTTTTTTTCGTTTCCTCATATGTTTTAAGAATTTGACCATTTAATTTTATCAAAGTATCAGTCAGTACACCCAGACGATCTTCCATATATACGTTCCCCTTTTAAAGCCAAAATAAAAGCAGCATTCAAAACGAAAGCTACTTTTCCTTCTTTATATTTTATCTTTTTAAAAACTAAGTTCAAGTCCTAAGCTGTTTACTGTGTGGACTAGCGTTTCACATTGGCGGTCTTGTGTCTCTTTATCTAATGAATCTATTTGCTCCTTAACCGCTTCTATTTTCTTTGCTTCAGTTAAAAATAACTGATTACGCAAGCCGGAAAATGAGGTGTCCAGGAGGTTCTCCAATTCTTCAAGCTGACTGGAGATTTGAGAGATCATAAGTAACACCTGTTCCTTTTGCGATACCGTTTCGTTCATTAATAAAACCTCCTTCATATTCTACAACGAATATTCGCCTTCAATTTCGCCTATCCTTCTACCCTGACAAAACTAGAAGCTATTCGGCAAAGAAAATGGAATTCGATGGCCTATTCTTTTCCATTCGACACGCATAGATTAAGAATGAAAGGCACGAACCTGGGCAAAATAACTTCCGGGAGGTGTTTAAACCATGAAACAGAAGGGTAAGGAAAACAAAACCCAGGCAAGCCGCCAAGATAGCAAAAAAACGGGATATGGGGATAAAAAATTAGTAGGGGAAAATCGTCCAGCTGAGTAATTAATGGGCTTAGGACAAATGGTTACATTCAAAAAGCAAGGGATCCCTTGCTTTTTTTTAACTAATATATATTTTTTGTCTAATATCTTCTATAAACTCTTCTTTTTTAATCCCATATTTAGTAATCCCATACTTTTTGCAGCGACTTAAGGAGCTGAAGCTGATCTCTTTTATGAATATACCAATCAGTCAAATGAATAGGGTGACTGTGTTGGACGGGAAAGTGCATCCAGCTGAAATGAATACGCCTGTCCAAACTCCAATCTCTATATTCATGTCTATGATGTTCTATAACAGGAAAAGTTGCTCTTAGAAAAGGAGTTTCTCTTCTTATTTTTGTCTTAAAATATTGCTCGAAGTCATGCCGTGATCCTGTATGGGGAGTTTTTTCCGCAAATTCAAGGAAATATGGAAAAAGTCTTTGATGGAATAAGATTCTTACCAGCCTCTTTCCTAAATTAATGCGCTTAGAGAGATTCCTAAAGCCATTTACACTCGCTCCATATAACTCCCCGCTACAGGTTGGAAATAAAACACTGCTAAAATGGAGCCAATCCTGAAAGGAAAAAATCAGGGAGCGAAACACTTTGTTTTTATACACCGGATGCTCGATAACTGGTTTTTGTATGACATTTTGTTCATTAATAATAAGTGATGTTGTTAACCGGTAAATATCATTCTGTTCCCAGAATAGCTTCCACTCACGCTGGATAAATGCCGAAACATTAAAATAATTCAAGAGATGAAACAACGGGCGATTAAATTCCGTCGAATATTCATAGATAAGCAATTGGGGGTATACATCGTGAAAAATAAGCCAATTTGCCCTTTCATAGGTAAGGAAAAGCTGTTTTCTTACAGGAGATTCCAGGATCTCAGGAAAAATAGCGCCTTCAAGATCACACATATTCCATCCCCCATTCCTTGAAACCATACTTGCAAGGAATGACCAGATTATTTCTCTATTTTTATAAAAAAACTTAAAGTAAGCATCCGTTCGTGTAATGTTATCAACATTACGTCTGGCGGTTGCCTCTTCTATTTGACGAATTAGCAATTGTTCCTGTATTGTAAGATGATTCATATTGATAATCCCTTTTCCGGCATAATGTTTCCAAGCCTTTAGAGTTAATTCCATTATTCTTATGCTTGCATAGGATGACCACTTATTCCTATTTTATTCAACCGATCGAAGTGTAAATTTGATATGATAAGTAATAGTTTGAAAGGAGCTTATCAATGAAATTTCACTACCCTAATGGAAGAAAATACACTCCAAAGGAATCGGAAAAAAAGCCGAGTTTAAAAATTGAAAAGAAGTTTAGCTATAGTAATAGAGGAATGACGCTGGAAGAAGATTTAAATGAAACAAATGAATTTTACCTTCAACGGGAAATTGCAGTTATTCATAAAAAGCCTACCCCTGTTCAGATTGTCCAGGTGGATTATCCAAAAAGAAGTGCAGCTGTTATTAAAGAAGCGTATTTCAAACAGGCCTCTACTACTGATTACAATGGAATATATAAAGGGAAATATATCGATTTCGAAGCAAAGGAAACACAAAATTCTTCTTCATTCCCCTTGAAAAACTTTCACGAACACCAAATCCGCCATATGAGGGCAGTATTGTCTCAGGGCGGGATTTGCTTTGTTATCCTGCGGTTCACGTCAGAAAATGAACTGTATTGGCTGGAAGCGAAACATTTAATGGTGTTCTGGGAGAGAATGAAAAGCGGCGGAAGAAAATCAATTACCAAGGAAGAAATTCAAGCGGCTGGTTACAGCATTCCGCTTGGTTTTCATCCGCGGATTGACTATATTAAAGTAATAGATAAGCTTTATGACCTTTAAAAAGGATTCAGGTAAAGGTTAGAAAGGAAGGAAAGAGCAAATGGCTGAAAAGTATCAATCAAGAGAAGAACGCCGAAAGAGGCTTAATTCTCAGGGAGGCCAAAAAAGCACAAAGAAAAAAGGCAGCCTTGTGAAAAAGATTTTTCTTTTCCTAGTAGCGCTTGGAATCTTAGGCATGCTTGCCGGAGCAGCAACCTTTGCTTATTTAGTAAAAGATACTCCAAAACTGGATAAGAAATTGTTAAAAGATCCAATCGCGTCCAAAATATATGATAAAGATGGCAAATTTGTTACCGAAGTTGGAGCAATGGACAGCAGGGATTATGTCACTTATGATCAGATTCCTAAAGTTGTTGAGAATGCCTTTATCGCTACAGAGGATGCTCGCTTTTATAAGCATCACGGTATAGACGTAGTGCGTCTTGGCGGGGCTGTTATGGCAAATATAACCCACGGATTTGGCAGTGAGGGCGGAAGTACAATTACACAACAGGTAGTAAAAAACTCCATCCTTACACCGGAAAAAACAATAAAAAGGAAGGTTCAGGAAGCTTACCTAGCCTATCAGCTGGAGCAGCATTATACAAAACATCAAATTCTTGAAATGTATGTAAATAAAATATTCATGTCCGAAAATGCACATGGGGTAGGAACGGCCGCTAAGATTTATTTTGGCAAGGAGCTTAAGGATGTAACCCTTCCTCAAGCTGCAATGCTGGCAGGAATGCCGCAAAGCCCAAATAATTATAATCCGTTTTTGCATCCAGAAACAGCTGAAAAAAGACGCAACATTGTACTCTCATTAATGCATAAGCATGGTTATATCACAAAAACAGAAATGGAAAATGCGATTAAAACGCCGATAACTACAGGACTCCTTCCTGAGGATCAGCGGAAAAAAGATACACATCCATACGATGCTTTTGTTGATGCCGTCATAGAAGAAGTTGAAGACAATGGAAACTTTGATATTTATTCAGATGGATTAAGCATTTATACCACACTCGATCCAAAAGCACAGAAGCATGTGGAGGATGTATTAAACACCAATGACTATGTACAATATCCTGACGATAAATTCCAGGCGGGTGTTACTCTGTTAGATACGAAAACAGGCGAAGTCAGGGCGGTTGGCGGAGGACGGAATCAGCAAAATGTTAAGCGTGCCTACAATTATGCTATGGATATCAAGCGCCAGCCAGGTTCGACAGTTAAACCTATTCTTGATTACGGCCCTGCTATTGAGTACCTTCAATGGGGTACCTACCATATGATTGAAGATAAGAAAATAACCTATACAGGCGGCAAGGAATTTGGAAACTGGGATAATAAATATATGGGCCCAATGACTATCAGAAAAGCACTTGCTTTATCACGTAACACTCCTGCGGTACAAACGCTGCAGCAGGTTGGATTGGATAGAGCTAAGAATTTCGCCATAAATCTTGGCATTCCTCTTAAGGAAATTTATGAGTCATACGCTATTGGCGGATTTGGCGGTAAAACAGGTGGTATTGCCCCCATTCAGGTTGCGGGTGCATATGCAGCCTTTGGAAATAACGGCTATTATACAAAGCCTTATTTTGTTAAAAAGATAGCGCTTCGTGATGGCACCGAAATAAACTTAAAACATGAAACAAAACCAGTTATGAAAGACTATACTGCTTTCATGATCAGCGATATGCTAAAAAGTGTTCTTGAGTATGGTACAGGTACAAAGGCGAGAATCCCAGGCCTCCCAGTAGCCGGAAAATCAGGAACAACAAATTATACCGATGATCAAATGAGGCAATTTGGTATCACAAATAGCCATGACGTTCCTGATGCATGGTTTACAGGATATACCACCAACTACACGGCTTCTGTCTGGACTGGCTACGCAGACCTTAAGAATCCTATCCATGAAGGCAGCGACCAAAAAATAGCACAGGGTATCTTTAAAAGTGTAATGTCCTATGCATCTGAGGATGTAAAAACGGCGGACTTTACTATACCGAAGAGCGTAACGAGAGTACGTGTCGAAAAGGATACTATGCCTGCAAAGCTTGCTGGCCCTTATACACCGGAAGATCGAGTAAGCTATGAATATGCTGTCAGAGGCCACGCTCCAAAACAGGTTTCTGAAAAGTATACCAAAATGGATGCTCCTAATAATGTTAATGCAAAATACGATCAGGGTGCCATCACTTTGAGCTGGGATTATCCTCAAAATGGCAAGGATGTTAAATTCCGTGTTGACGCCTCAAGTGACAATGGCTGGCAGCAAAGTTTTACCGTTTCTGATAAAAGCCTGCAAATTCCTAATGCTGTTCCGGGAAGCTCCTATAAATTCTCTGTGACAGCCATTTCCGGTTCTGATAAGAGCGACTCTGTAACAGCATCAGTAAGTGTTCCTGCCGCGCCTGATACTGGTGACAATAATGGAAACACTGGTGACGGCAACAACGGTAACGGAAATGATAATGGAAACAATGACAATGGTAATGGAAACAATGGCAATGGTAATGGAAACAATGGCAATGGTAATGGAAACAATGGCAATGGTAATGGAAACAATGGCGGAACACCGCCACCTGCTACTAAACCACCTACGGGAGGCGGCGGCACTGGCGGAACCACCGGAGGTACTGGCGGAACTACCGGCGGCACTGGCGGAACTACCGGCGGCACTGGCGGAACTACCGGCGGCACTGGCGGAACTACCGGTGGCACTGGCGGAACTACCGGCGGCACTGGCGGAACTACCGGCGGCACTGGCGGAACTACCGGCGGCACCGGCGGAACTACCGGCGGCACTGGCGGAACTACCGGTACAACAGGAGGAACTACTACTGGCGGAACTGGCCATTAAATTTAAGATCTTAATATAGTAAAAGCGTCCAGCTCTTATAGCCTGGACGCTTTTTTCTTTATAGCTCTTATTGCATTTTGCTTTTTCTGCTCTTCCATTAATTCTCCCAGCTGGATAAAGGAGTGGAATAAACCGGGTCTTGAAATGATAAATCCCAACCTTTCCTCAACATTCACGGGTTTATAAACAAGGATGTTAAAAGGAATTGGAGACTTTATAATAACTGGCCTCTCATTCGTCCAGAACAGGAATTGTAAAAAGACTCCAATTGCCTTTTTCATTGCCGGCAGGATATTCGGTTTATCCCTCCTGCTATGCATTTGATCAAGAGTAACTTTAATTTTTTTCCACTCTGTCAGAAGAATTGGGAGTGCTTCATTCAGTTGCTCCCACGGTTTATATGTATCCTCCCCCAGGAAAAAGAAGATATCATACATAAAATTCTCATGAAGTTCAAGCTCGTTTCTAGATGCCTGGATCATAATTTCCGTTTCTGAAAAGAAAAATGGATTGGATAATTCATCAGGAACTTTTATTTTTATATATTCTCTACCCATGGCTCTTTTCCTTTCATTCTCTTTTTCCCTTCACGGCAAAGCTCCAAAAGCGGACATGTCTGACATTGAGGATTTTGAGCTTTACAATGATAGCGTCCAAAGAAGATTAGGCGATGATGAGTCAGAGACCATTCATCACGCGGCACTTTTTTCATAAGTGTTTCTTCTACTTGGAGCACACTGTCTTTCCAGCGGCAAATGCCAAGCCTTTTACTAACTCTTTCAACATGTGTATCTACTGCGATAGCCGGAATGTCAAAAGCTACAGAAACAACCACATTGGCAGTTTTTCTTCCCACCCCAGGAAGTTTTGTTAGCTCGTCCCTATCACGGGGAAGCTCGCCATTATAATCATCCAGCAGCAGCTGGCAGAGTTTCTGTATGTTTTTTGCTTTATTTCTAAATAGTCCGATAGAACGGATGTCCTGCTGAAGCTCTTCTAGAGGAACTGCCAAGTAATCCTCAGGTTTTTTATACTTTTGAAAGAGTGTGCGTGTAACTTTATTTACTAGAGCATCTGTACATTGTGCCGACAGAGCAACTGCAATAACTAATTCAAAAGGATTTGAATGAACAAGCTCACAATGGGCCTCGGGAAACAATTCCCCCATTTTATCGAGGCAATATCTTATTTGTTTTTGGTTTAACAATCTACTCACCTGCTTTTTGATTCATTATAATAAAGTGATGGAGTATCAGAAGGATAATATAAATCCTGCTCGGTATGACGGATAAACACTCTGTTATTCTTTCTATATACAAAAACGAGAGATAATCTCTCTCGTTTTTGCAGCTACTGCTCGAGCCAATTATATAAGGGAATCGGAGAAGATTTTTGATATTCGTCCTGGTTATTCCTGCCTTGCAGCTGTTTTTGCCGGAATTTACGGCCCTGGTTTCGTGCCTGTTCTATTGTTTTAATTCCGTTCTTCTTCCATTCAAATAAAATACGGTCAATATATCTGAAATTTAGTTTTCCTGACATTACGGCTTCGCGTAATGCTGCTTTGATGATAACTGGTTCGTGGAGGTCATCATCCATCCACATCGCTAGCGATTCACATTCAAATGGTGAAAGTGGCCTGCCAAATTCCTTTTCGAAACATGTGTATAGGTCCATCTCATCTGTGCGTTTTTCAGTGACCTGCTCACTCTTTTGATTGGCTAAAAAGTGGTCAGCTAGTCTTTCCCAGAGAGGCTTTAGTGAATACTTCTCATATCTGATTCCTTCTGGTGTATATTCATCACGGATAATTATGTATCCCTTTTGAATAAGCCTTCTAAGCATATCAGTACAATCAGTCTCGGAAATGGTCATACGGGAGGAAAGCTCTTCAGGAGTAGGGAATTCGTTGCCTTTTTCGATAAAAGCAATCATATTTAATAATAGAACCAGTTCTATTTCATCAAGTTTCATATTTTTATATTGCGATAATAAAACAGAAGGAATCGTAATATTCCCTTCCTCAATCCACGAAAATAAGCTTGTTTTCATCATTATGGCACCTCCTTTTCAGTATACCATGGAACTTGCTAACTAAATAGATGTGAAGTTTAGCCATCTGTGGTACTTGAAAGCAGGAAGCCCGCAGTAGCGGACTCCCCGGTATCAAAAACTAAAAAGGAAATTATTTCTGAACGGAGCTTTTAGATTTTTCTTCTACAAATAGGTGAATCCTTTTAATTGCTTCTTCCAATTGATCAAGCGATGTCGCATAAGACAATCGAATATTATCTGGGGAACCGAAACCTGATCCAGGTATAACAGCTACTTTCGATTCAACGAGCAATGCTTCTGCAAATGCATCTCCATCACTAAATCCAGTTAAGCGGGCAGCTTCTTTTACATTTGGAAACAAATAGAAAGCTCCCTGCGGTTTAACACAGGTAAATCCAGGGATGGATATAAGCTTTTCAAAGATAGTCTCCAATCTGCTCTCAAAAGCCTGCCTCATTTCCTCCACTGCTTCCTGAGAGCCATTATAGGCAGCAATAGTTGCATATTGAGAGGTTGTGGTTGGATTCGATGTACTATGACTTGCAAGGTTGGTCATTGCCTCAATAATATTCTTATTTCCAGCTGCATATCCTATCCGCCAGCCAGTCATGGAGTGGGATTTTGAAACCCCATTTATAACAATGGTTTGTTCTTTTAGTTGAGGAGAAAGCTGTGCAATGGAATAATGTTTAGCATCTCCATAAGTTAATTTCTCATAGATTTCATCAGAGACAATTAAAATGCCTTTATTTAAGCATACCTTTCCAAGTGCAAGAAGTTCTTCTTCTGAATAAAGGACACCTGTCGGGTTGCTGGGGGAATTAATAATAACTGCCTTTGTACGGTCAGTAACCACTTTTTCCAGCTGTTCAGGAGTAATTTTAAAATCATTTTTTTCATAGCCTTCCAAATAAACTGGAACACCGCCAGCCAGCTTAACTTGCTCAGGGTAACTTACCCAATATGGAATGGGGATAATTACCTCATCCCCTTCGTCAAGAATAACCTGGAATAATGTGTAAAGTACATGTTTTGCCCCATTACCTACAATTATTTCATTTGGCTGATATTGAAGTCCCTGGTCACGTTGAAATTTCCCCACAATCGCCTTTTTAAGCGCCGGAAGTCCTGCGGAAGGCGTATATTTGGTATGTCCTTCATGCATCGATTTAACAGCAGCCTCGATAATATGCTGAGGTGTATTAAAATCCGGCTCCCCTGCTCCAAGACCAATTACATTTTCACCCTGTTCTTTTAATTCTTTTGCTTTAGCTGTAATAGCAAGTGTGGAGGATGGAGTTAGTGACTTCACCCTTTGTGCAAGTTTGAATTCCATACTATAGTTCCCCCTCTTATTAAAGGTTTTCAATGCGTTTTACCATTTCACCTGTTTTAAAATCAACACAATAATAGTTTATTAAGTCGCCATCGGAAAGGTAATAGATTTCCCAAAAAGGAATTCCATTTTCCATTCCCAGCTTGGCAGAAACAATTTTTTGTGGAGTTCTCTTTTCTAGAAGTTTCTTTATGGCTTCTTGTCTAGTCAGACCGTTTTTAGCCTTCCTTACAACAACATTACGGCTTTTCTCAGGTACCCAGACAATAACCTTCTGGCCCTTTTTATCAATGCCCTCAAGTACATAAACCGTTTCGACACCATGATATAAGTGGAAATGATCCACTTTATCAAGCTTTATTTTTTTCTCTGCAATTGATATGGCTTTTTCTTCAGCCGATTTCACAGGCTTCATTGCCGTTGCATAAATGGTCCCCGTAATTCCGACTAATACAACAAAAATTATGATAAGTATTGTAATCCACTTTTTCAATTCAATCACTCACTATGTACGATAAATGGTAAAGATGGCTTTTGTTTTGTCTTCCTGATCAAGTGCAAGGCCGAACATGAGATCTTTTTCTTTAAGCGTCCGGTTAAGCGAATCAATAATCTTATATAAGTCAGCACTGTATTGTATTTTAACAGTAGACAGTACCTCTATCTTACTTTCCATTTCAAATTTCCTCCTCTAATTTTTGAAAAAGGAGGGCTTTTTATAAAGCCCTAATAAAATATTATCTTCCCATTATAACAGGATCATAACCAGGAATGAATCCTTTCAATCAATTCATCAATATTTCCTTTTTTTACTTTTATAGGCGGAATGGACTTTAAAAAGTCTCTTCCATAACGGGCGGTAACGATCCTTTTATCAAAAACGACTATAACTCCACGATCCTGTTCAGTTCTGATTAACCTTCCAAACCCCTGTTTGAAACGCAATATAGCTTCAGGAAGTGAATACTCGGAAAATGGATTGCCGCCTTTCTTCTTAATTACATCACATTTTGCCTCTGCAAGAGGATCATCTGGAGAACTAAAAGGAAGTCTAACAATCACAAGGCAGGTTAAATCCTCGCCAGGTATATCAACCCCTTCCCAAAAGCTGCTAGTCCCAAGCAGAATAGCTTTATCGAATTTCTTGAAATTCCGTGTAAGCCTTGATCGGCTTCCGCTAGTAATTCCCTGCGCTATAATGGCAAATTCGTCCAGAAAGCCGCTTTCCTTAATCAACTCGTACGTTTTTTTCAGCATATCCTGTGATGTAAACAGAATCAACATACGCCCCCGTGTGGCTTCTGCAATTGAAATTAGGTGTTCAGTAATGGCTACAACATATTCATCTGTGGGTACTGAATTAATTTCCGGCAGATCATCGGTAATTAAAAGCTGAACTTGTCTTTCATATTCAAATGGAGATGGTATTTGGACTGTACTGCTTGGAATTCCTTTAAGGCCTAATAAGTCGATTATGTAATCGAAAGTCTGGTTAACCATTAAAGTAGCAGATGTCACTACAACAGCTTTCTTCACAGCAAAAAAATTTCTTTCCAGTGAGTCTGCAACAGATACAGGAAGTGCGGAAATTGATGTAGTATTTTGGGGCGAACGGATATCTGTTTCGATCCATTTTACAAGGTCCGAATTATTAAGTATAAGCTCTTGTATATTCGCCTTTAACTTTTCAAGATCCAGCATTAGAGAATGCAGCTCTTCCATATAGCCCTGCTGTTCAAGCGTTAAGTCGAGCCGGTTCTCCAAAATCCAGTCAACTCTGGCCTGAATTGAGGAAATTAGATCTTTTACGAGAAAGACAAAGCGTTCTCCGGAGCTCACTAACGCTAACCATTCTTTCCCTTTATTACTGAATTCGAAACGAGCCTTAATTCTGTTTGAACTTCCTCTTTTTCCTTTTTTAGCTGCGAGTGCCGCAATTTTAAAAAACTCATCCATTTCATAAATACTGTCTGATATAAGCTGATTAACTTCAAAAGTATGGAGAATTTCTCCACTTAGAAAAGTTTCATCATTTAAAAGCTTCTCCATTCGGTAAAAGAGCTGACGCTGTTCGTATAGCCCTAAATGGCTTAACAATAGACGGGTATTTAAATAACCAAGTGTACAGCCCATAAATTTGGCTGCGGCTTTCTCAAATTGATGGCCTTCATCAATAACGGCATATTCATATTCTGGCAATATTGAGTTCCGAGCAGACAGATCTGCCAGCAGCATAGCATGATTGGTAATGATAATATCTGCACCAATAGCAGCTTGTTTAGCCCGCAAATAAAAATCCTTTTCCAGCCATTGGCGGCTGTTTAGAAATACGGTCTCGTCTCCCTTAATCCTGCTCCAGTAGATCATCCCGCCGCTCGATAGATTAAGTTCATCTTTGTCACCTGTTCCTGTTTCAGTAAGCCAGACAAGAATCTGCATTTTAGAAAGCGTTGTATCGTAATTATCATTTTCTTCTCTTAGAGACTGTGCAAATTTTTCCAAACTGATATAATGGC
This sequence comes from Neobacillus sp. FW104-15D2, assembly GCF_058790155.1. Lineage (NCBI taxonomy): Bacteria > Bacillati > Bacillota > Bacilli > Caryophanales > Bacillaceae > Neobacillus > Neobacillus sp. FW104-15D2. The sequence goes on along the minus strand of NZ_JBYTCJ010000017.1, from coordinate 10,593 downwards.
TTCGTCCCTTAAGCAATACAGCCTTAATCCTAAATGGAAGCATTTTTTGCAGCTGGGGTATCTCTTTTGCTAATAATTGCTCCTGCAGTTGGATGGTATGAGTGCTTACAACCACACGGTTATTTGTCAGCCTGCTAAAATAAGCAGCTGGCAATAGATATCCTAGTGATTTCCCAACACCGGTACCAGCCTCAATTAGTGTATGTGTATTTCCATTGAACGCCTCGTAAACCTTGTCCATCATTCTGTATTGGCCCAGTTTTAGCTCAAAGTCCGGGATGTGTTTTTCTAAAATAGCGGTCTTTTCCTCTTTAGTTTCAGGAAAGAAGAAAAATCCTTCTGATTGTTTTTCTGTTATAATTTGTTTCCTTATTGCAATCCCATTAAATATTTCAATATTACCAGGGAGAATATTACTCTGTCTGTTTTTTTCATCAAGCATCTCTTCCATAAACTGCTCAAGGTCACTTTTAAGTCCGCCTGCGAGCATAGAGAGCTGAAAAAGTGTATGTACGGGAAGCTGATTAAGCTTTTCCATTAAAATCAAGAGGAGCTCAGCAGTAACGAGAGCATCACTATCAGCCTGATGGGGTCTGTCGTGCATTAGGTCATGCTGATCAGCAAGATCCGTAAGTTTGTATCCATCTGCCGTAGGATATAATATCCTTGCCAATTCTACTGTATCAAGAATAGGGCCGTAAAAGCCTTCGTAACCTTCGCTGACCAATTCCTCCTGGAGAAAGGAAAGATCAAACAGTACATTATGGGCCACAAAATATGCATCCTCAAGCAGCTCCATAACCTTGGGAGCTATTTCGGAAAAAGAAGGTGCATCTTTCACCATGTCACTATTTATTCCAGTTAATTCCTCTATAAATGCAGGTATATCAACATTCGGATTAACAAAAGAAGAAAACTGATTTGTAATGGTACCATTTTCAATGACAACTGCTGCAAATTGAATGATCCTGTCGCCTTTCTTTGGAGCATTTCCTGTTGTCTCCAGATCAATTACAACAAATTTGTTCAACATCCTTCTAACACCTCAATCATTCATCATTCAAACGGTACCATAAAAAGAAAAAAAAAGAAAAGATTATTGGTTAAATGTTATTTTCTACAACAGTATAAATTATAATTATACTAAAAGAAAAAACCCCCTAAGAAGGGGATTACATAATCGTGTGAGCCGGCTCAGCATGAAGAAGCTGCATAATTTCATTATTTTCTCCCATTATAGCAACCTTTGGTTTATGACTACCCACTTTTTCCTCAGGAACCATAATATAAGAAATGATAATAACGGTATCTCCAGGCTGTACAAGCCGGGCGGCAGCCCCGTTCAAGCAGACTACGCCGCTTCCTCCCTCACCGGGTATAATATAGGTTTCAAGGCGGGCGCCATTATTGTTATTAACAATTTGTACCTTCTCATTGGGAATCATCCCTACTGCATCAAGAATGTTTTCATCTATTGTAATGCTTCCAACGTAATTTAAATTAGCTTCCGTTACAGTAGCACGATGTATTTTTCCGTTCATCATGGTGCGGAGCATAACTACTAATCCCCCCTTAAGTTATTCATTGTTGACGGTCATAATAATATTATCAATGAGCCGTACCCTTGAGAATTTTACAGCAATGGCCATTATAATAGATCCTGAAGCTATATCAATCGGCTTTAATTCCGGATAGCTGTAAATTTCCACGTAATCTATTTTTCCTTGTGATTCATTTAAAATAATGGTTTCAATGATCTTCTTCAGCTTGGGAATGGACCTTTCGCCTTCCTCGATTGCTGACCGGGCTTTTTGAAGACTTCTATAAAGGGCAGCGGCCTGTTCTCTTTCGTGGGGATCAAGATTAACATTACGGGAGCTTTTAGCCAGCCCATCTTCTTCCCGGACAATATCTATTGGAACCAATTTAATAGGAAAATTAAAATCCTTTATTAAGCCATCAATTACTGCAACCTGCTGAGCGTCTTTTTTTCCAAAATAGGCTCTTGTTGGCATAATAATGTTAAAAAGCTTAGTTAGAACAGTAGCTACACCATCGAAATGCCCTGGCCTCGATTTTCCGCATAGGACATCTGTACGGTCCTTAACAATTACAGATATTGATGCTTCACTAGGATACATCTCCGCAACAGATGGATAAAATAAGAAATCAATTTTTTCCTTTTCAGCAAGGCTCCGATCCCGTTCAAAGTCGCGTGGATACGTTGTAAAATCTTCATTAGGTCCAAATTGAAGCGGGTTAACAAAGATACTCAATACCACAACTTCATTATCTTTACGGGCATTCCTGAGAAGTGTTAAATGTCCTTCATGCAAAAAACCCATAGTTGGAACAAAACCAACTGACTTTTTTTCAGTTCTAACCTGTTGAACGATTTCCTGCATCTCTTGAACTGTAGTAATTACCCTCATTTTACTCCTCCGTATAAACCTTTTAGCTCTTCTTCCTTCATCGTAAAGGAATGCTGGTCTTCAGGAAATCTGATATTTTTAACTTCCGAAACGTAGGATTGAATCGCTTCAAGTATTTGCGGTTCCAGCGAAACGTATTGCTTTACAAACTTTGGCACCCTGGTAACTCCATACGTAAGAATATCATGGTAAACAAGCACCTGGCCGTCGACTTCCATTCCTGCCCCAATTCCGATTATAGGAATGGAAAGGCTGGAAGAAATTTCGGCTGCAAGCTGTTTAGGAACACATTCAAGAACGATTGCAAAGGCCCCTGCCTCCTCGCATTTTCTTGCATCATCTATCAGCTTTCTTGCAGCAGCTGCTTCCTTCCCCTGGACCTTATAGCCCCCAAGTACACCTACCGATTGTGGTGTCAGCCCCAAATGGGCACAAACAGGAATTCCGGCTTTTGTAATTGAAGAGATCTTTTCAATAACTTCGTCTGCTCCCTCAAGCTTAACCGCATTTGCGCCTGTCTGCTGGATAATACGGCCTGCGTTGGCCAAAGTGTCTGAAATGGAGAGGTGATAGCTTAAAAATGGCATATCAACAACGATAAAGGTATCCTTAGCACCTCGTTTAACAGCTTTGCCATGATGAATCATATCTTCAACTGTAACAGGGACGGTTGAATCATATCCAAGGACTACCATTCCCAGGGAATCACCAACAAGAATGCAGTCGACCCCGCCATGCTCAGCTTGCTTAGCTGAAGGATAATCATAAGCAGTTAACATGACAATTTTTTCGTCTTTTTCTTTCATTTTTATGAAATCGGTTGTTTGCTTCATACTTTATTCCTCCTTTTTTAGAAGAGGTAATAAAACAATAATTGAGTAATTTGTTTTAGTCTCTGTTAAGGAGCAGACATTGTTCTTGCCTGTTGATTTCCACTCCCGGCACTCGCTTTCCTCGGCTCTATGCGCCTGCGGAATCTGCCTTGGCCCGATTTTCCCGCTGGAGTTAAACAACAGTAATACTTAACAGAGTTTGCACTAAAAACAAACAAAGGGATCCTGCTGAAGGCAGAGGATCCCTAATACTCATGTAAATGTTTCATCCCTCTGTCCTGGTCCGGCTACGGATCTAGGCAGAAACTATATTTAAATATGTTTAAAGTACATTAGGTGCAGCTCCCCAGGATACCGCCCAATCGAATTATAGCAAATATAGGTGAAAGTTGGCTAGCAGGAATAATAGAAAATTAAATTTCTATATCTGCTGAATAGACATGATGGATAACGCCATCCTTATCCTCAATCTTTAAGACTCCATCATCTGTAATCCCTAAAGCGCGCCCTTCTATAACGGAAGTGAGTGTCCGGGCTCTTAACTTTTTCCCAATACTCACTGCATAGCTTTCCCATAAAAGCTTTATTGGTAAAAAACCATTTTCCAGGTATATGGAGTAAAGCTTTTCTAGCTGAGCAAATACACTTTTGATTAATTCTGTCCTCGAGACTGCTTCCCCCTTTTCAATTAGAAGCGATGTAGCCGTTTGTTCAATATCCTCGGGGAAAGCCTCTTGATTTACGTTAATTCCAATCCCAATAATTACGGAATTAATCCTGTCTGCTTCAGCCTGCAGTTCAGTAAGAATACCCGTAACCTTCCTGCCATTGATGAGGATATCATTAGGCCATTTAATTTCCGGAACAAGCCCTGTGACTTCTTCCATCGCCTGAACCACAGCTACAGCAGCAAGCAGTGTCAATTGAGGCGCACGGGCCGGCAGGATATTAGGCCGCAGAATAATGCTCATCCATATTCCGGTGAATTTTGGTGAATGCCACTTCCGGTCCATTCTCCCCCTTCCACTTACTTGCTCTTCGGCCACAACAACTGTTCCTTCCGGAGCATCATCATTGGAAAGTTGATGGGCTATTTTTTGAGTAGAACCGGTACTTTCCTGATAATCGATATTTCTGCCGATGAAACTGGTTTTCAAACCAAGCCTGATTTCATCTTCTGTCATCCTGTCAGGTGTATGTAAAATCCTATATCCTTTTCTTCTTACTGCTTCCAATTGAAAGCCCTCTTTCCTTAATTCCTCCATATGCTTCCATACAGCAGTCCGGGAGCAGCCTAGAAGCTCTGCAACAGCCTGTCCTGACAAATAGGAGTCACCTGCATCGGTAAAAGCATCGAGAAGCCTTTTTCTTAGCTCTGATTGCACTTTTTCAGCCACCCCCTTATCTCTTCCGTATTGTTCTCCAAGAGGCCATTTAAAACAGCTCGCTCGACCATCTCAATCATTTCCTTTACCCAGGGACCCCCCGGTTTTTGAAACCATTCCATTAGAAGGTTTCCACTAATCCTAAGATCAGAGCGTTTTTTAATTGGCAATGCGTCATAAGCCTCTTCAAGCCTTTTCACGGCATTCAGATCCCTGGTACCGGCAACTTTTTCAAAAAGCCGATAAGCAGAAATAATTCGCTCCTTACCGGCCGAATAAAGGTCCATCAATTCAAATTCCCTATCCAATCTTTTGGTAAAAAAGAATACAAGAGTTTGAATCTCTTTTATTTGTCTGGTCGGCAGCTTCCATTCTTTCAAAAAGGAGGTGGCTTCTTCTTTAATACAATATAAAAGCAGTGCCCACATCTCATTAAGTGTTAAATCTCCGCAAGCAACCTCTGAGAGTCTGTTAAGGTTTGTTCCTTTGCCGGCCAAACCTGGCAGGTAGGAATAAATATCTGAATCCACAAGTAGCGCCAGGGCATTTTGCCGATTCTTACCTTTAAGAAGTTTTTCAAATTCAGCCGTCTTTCGTTCCACAGCTATTTTTTGCAGGAGCTTTCCATTTATCTTTAAGGCATCAAAAGTTCCCTTATCAATGGCAAAAGAAAGCTGACTGACAAAACGGACAGCTCGCATCATCCGAAGGGCATCCTCGCCGAAACGTTGTTCAGCTATTCCAACTGTCCGAATCATTTTTCGCTGAATGGATTTCTGACCTTCAAAGGGATCAATTAATTTTCCCTCTGCCGACATTGCAATAGCATTCATGGTAAAATCACGGCGCTGCAAGTCTTCTCTTAAAGAACGAATAAAAGAAACCTCCTTCGGTCTGCGAAAGTCCTCATACTCAGCTTCCGATCTAAAGGTAGTGATTTCATATGTTTTTTGGTTGTGAAAAACCAGAACAGTTCCATGTTCAATCCCAACATCTGCTGTTTTATGAAAAACACTCTTTACTTCTGCCGGGGTGGCGGAGGTAGCAATATCCACATCACTAATAGGTCGCTGCAAAAGATAATCTCTGACAGACCCGCCAACAAAATAAGCATCGTATCCTGCCTCGATCAGCTTTTTCAAAACAGGAACAGCTTCTTGAAAAGGTTTAATCATAGACTTCCCCTCTGCCTAAGAGCTTAAAATATAAATCTTCATATTGCCCTACAATGACATCCGCTCTGAACTTTGTCCGGACCGTTTCTAATGCATTAGAAGAAAGACGCTGATGAAGCTCAGGATTTTTTAGCAGCATAATTGCTTTATTGGCTATATCTTCAATATCACCCAGATTACAAAGATAGCCGGTTTCTTCATGGTCAATTACTTCTGGTATGCCCCCAACTTTAGTACCTATACATGGAACACCGCATGCCATAGCTTCAAGTGCAACAAGTCCGAAGCTTTCCTTTTCCGATAACAGGAGCATTAAATCACTGATTGAATATAATTCTTCCAGATTTTCCTGCTTGCCAAGCAATAAAACCCTATCCTTTAAACCAAAATCACCAACAAGTTTACAGACACTCTTCATTTCAGGGCCATCACCCACTAGCAAGAGCTTTGAAGGGACTTTTTCTGCTATTTTTGCAAACGATCTTACTATGTCCTTAACACGTTTTACAGGACGGAAGTTCGAAACATGGATAACAACCTTTTCATCTTCCTTTATTCCGAACTCTTCCTTTAAATGCAGAAAATCGCCTTTTTGATAAACTCTTTCATCGATAAAATTATAAACAGTATCAATTTGTTTATCTGGATTAATCAATTCATAGGTTTGGCTTACTAGTGAATTGGAGACTGCAGTTACTGCATCAGATTTCTCGATTCCAAATTTAATGGCATCTGATAGTGAAGGATCGTATCCCAATACTGTAATATCCGTTCCATGTAAAGTGGTTACTATTTTCATATCCCGGCCGCTCATCTGCTTTCCTAAAATAGCACAAACGGCATGGGGTATTGCGTAATGCGCGTGGAGTATATCCAGCTTTTCTCTGTTTATCACTTCAGCCATTTTACTGGCAAGAGCGATATCATATGGAGGATATTGAAAAACAGAGTATTGGTTGACTTCCACCTGGTGGTAGTGAATATTATGATAAACTCGTTTGAGGCGAAAAGGGAGGCTAGACGAAATAAAATGTATTTCGTGTCCCTTTTCGGCGAGCAGTTTTCCCAGTTCAGTAGCAACCACCCCAGATCCTCCAACAGTTGGGTAACAGGTAATGCCTATCTTTAACTTCTTCATTTCTATTCTCCTAATAAATCACGATTTAACAGGGGAGGATTTTTGGTTTTAAATCCTTCCGCGTATTGAACTCCAGCCTGTTTGCCAAAAAGCCGCTCTCTCGATTCAACCGTCTCGACGTATCCGTTCGTCAGCGGGGTATCAACACTCTCATCATTTTTTACAAACTGGCTCACATATGCATTTAACGAAGCTATCTTTTTATCCATATATTCCGATACATCAACCAAAAAATCGGGGTGATGGAACCCGTTAATCATATAAAAGTGAACATTTTTTGCACGGTGAGGTTCACTGTTACCAGTGGTTTGATATTTTTTTATTCCGGCGGAGAAAACAGCCTCTTCAACAATCCTTGCACAATTCCCATGATCTGGATGGCGGTCCTGGAAATAAGGCGCAAAAACCAACTTTGGTTTGTACTGCCTTATAACCTCCGCAACCCTCATTATGTATTCTTCTAATAAAAACAGCCCCCTGTCGGGAAGCCCTAGTGAAGTTCGCTCGCTAACACCAAGAATCTCTGCCGCCTTTGCGGCCTCTTCTTTTCTTAATTCTACCGTTCCGTTTGATGATAGATTTGCGTATGTTAAATCGCAAATAGCAACCTTTTTTCCTTCTGCAGAAAATTTGGCTATGGTGCCTGCCATGCCAATTTCAACATCGTCGGCATGGGCACCAAAGCATAAAATGTCATAATCGTAGCTTATCATTGACTCTCACCTTTATTTTCATTACGAAGCTCGCGCCATTCCAGCATACCTTCCTCAACGCCTCTAATAAGAATTTCAGCTGTCCCCATGTTGGTAGCAAGCGGAATGGAGTAAACATCACATAACCTCATTAATGCCGAAACATCCGGTTCATGGGGCTGGGCAGTAAGCGGATCCCTGAAAAAGAAAATTGCATCCATTTTATTTTTCGCAATCATTGCCCCAATTTCCTGGTCTCCCCCTAGAGGGCCGGATTGAAATCGATGAATAGACAAGCCAGTAGCTTCCTGGATTCTTGTACCGGTTGTTCCCGTGGCGTATAGGGTATGCTCAGAAAATATCGCTTTGTAGGCAGTAGTGAATTGTACAAGATTATCTTTTTTCTTATCATGAGCGATTAGCGCAATATTCATTTACATAACCCCTATTCTAGAATATTTTCAAGTCCATATACGAAAGTATCCAGTTTCATTACTGTTTCAACGGCAATTTTCACACCTGACATAAAGGAACCTCTGTGATAGGAATCATGGCGGATTGTGATCGTTTGGCCATCAGATCCAAACATCACCTGCTGATGCGCAATTAAACCAGGCAGTCGAACAGAATGTATTCGCATTCCATCATAATCTGCTCCCCTTGCGCCTTGGATAGTTTCTTTTTCATTTGGATGGCCCTGTTTTTTTGCTTCACGTACCTGAGAGATCATTTCAGCTGTTTTAACTGCGGTGCCAGATGGAGCATCCAATTTTTGATCATGATGCATTTCAATAATTTCTACATCATCAAAATATTTAGCAGCCATCCTGGAAAATTTCATCATAAGAACAGCACCGATTGCAAAATTCGGAGCAATGATGCATCCAAGGCTTTTCTCATTGCAGATGGATTCAAGCTCCTTTAGATCTGATTTTGAAAAACCTGTTGTCCCTACAACGGGGCGCATTCCATATTCAAGTGCCGTTTTCGCATGGTACATTCCGGTTTCAGGAGTTGTCAGGTCAATCAATACATCTGCTTTGGCTTCCTGAAAGCAAAGCTCAATATCCGTATAAATAGGAACATCAATATTTTGAAACCCATCAAGGTCACTAAGTTTCATACCATTGTTCTTTCTGTCCAAGACAGCTGTCAGCTCAAATTGGTCTGTATTTTGAACTAGATATACAGCCTCTTTTCCCATTCTGCCACGAGGGCCGGCAATTACTATTTTGATTTTTTCCATGTTTATTCACTCCATATTGTCAGGATTAATTTTAGTCCAGCGGTCTTTATCTCTTGTATTAAATTTATTCATTACATAGTCATGAGCCTCTTCAAGGTCGATATTCTGTGAGTTTGCAAAACAAATTATAACAAATAGCAAATCACCTAGTTCTTCCTCGACTGTTTTTTCGGCTTCATTAGATTTCTTTGGTTTCTCACCATAATAATGGTTTACTTCCCTGGCCAATTCTCCCAGTTCTTCTGTCATCCTTGCCATCATGGCAAGCGGACTGAAGTAACCTTCTTTAAATTGGCTGATATATGTATCTACTTCCTTCTGCAGCTCCTGCAGCGATTTTCCTTTACCCATTCTGTAACACCCCAAATTCTCTATGCAATGCACTCAAAATCTATATACCTTTTCCTAAATCCTAAGGTACTCGGCTTTTCTTTCATGTTAGCTAAATTAAGAACTATTTACAAATATTTTCGTTCCGTTTTCTAAGTGTTGCTTTTTGTCAATTGATATAGGACAATCAATCCTTTATAATAAAAAACGCTTGCTTTGAGAAAATTATGGGAAAAAGGAGGAAGGACAATGATTTTTGGCCTGAGACTAAAAAATACTTTCTTTATACTGATTGGGGCTGCGATTCTTTCCTTTGGCCTGGTAAATTTCAATATGCAGAACCATCTTGCAGAAGGAGGATTTACCGGGATTACTCTTTTATTATTCTTTATGTTTAAATGGAATCCTTCCTATATAAATCTAATCTTAAACATTCCCCTTTTCTTTATAGGCTGGAAACTGCTAGGAAGGAAATCATTCCTTTATACTTTAATCGGAACCGTCGGTGTTTCAGTATTTTTATGGATTTTTCAGCGAAACCCAGTTCATATGCCTCTCTATAATGACATGACCCTCGCAGCATTGTTTGCAGGAGTAGCAGTTGGGGTTGGACTTGGAATCATTTTTCGCTATGGAGGAACAACAGGCGGGGTTGATATTATAGCAAGGCTTGTCCATAAATATGCCGGATGGAGCATGGGCAGAACAATGTTCTTATTCGATGCAGCAGTGATTGCTATTTCGCTTTTAACCTATTTGAATTACCGGCAGGCAATGTATACTTTAGTCGCTGTGTTCGTTGGGGCAAGAGTAATTGACTTTATGCAGGAAGGTGCATATGCGGCAAGGGGTGCCATGATTATCTCAGATAATAATGAAGAGATTGCCAAAAAAATTATGGATGAAATGGACAGGGGAGTTACCGCTCTTAGAGCATACGGATCCTATACCAAAAGTGAACGGGATGTATTATATTGCGTAGTTGGCCGCAATGAAATAGTACGGCTAAAAAATATTATTAACTCAGTTGATCCACATGCTTTTGTTTCCGTAAACGCAGTACATGATGTAGCTGGAGAAGGATTCACACTTGACTCGGATAAAAAGCCAATAGAAAACTAATGAGCATACGGGCCTAGATATTGTCCTGTGGACAAAACTACTTGAAAAGCAGTCAAAACATCCTTCATCCAGGCAATGAAGGACTAAAATCTGCAAGAAACCATTAAAATTGTCTTTCATACAATCGATGAAGGACTAAATTCCTTAAAAGAAAACTCATAGAAAATCGAGTAGAGGGAAAATAATTTAATTATTTTCGCCCCTCTCACACCACCGTACATACGGTTCCGTATACGGCGG
>NZ_JBYTCJ010000016.1:0-116267 GCF_058790155.1 Neobacillus sp. FW104-15D2 | reverse complement strand
TTGATATTCCCTTACCACCATCAACTTAAATCGTTCACTATATTTAGCCAAAAATAAACACCCCAAAAGTTAGATTTTAGCTCTAACTTTTGGGGTGCAGTACAATGTGATCCTTTTTTGGGCTAATCAAAATTTATATCCATAAATTCTGAACGCATGAGCAAAACTAAGACATCCGCCAAAAAGAACTTGGCGAATGCCAAGTTTTTCTAATTATTCTAAGGCAGGATCAAAATTCCTCCAGCTCTTGATTAAATTTCAGTCTAAAGACTGATTGAATTCAACCTTTCCTACAATGTTTCTATTTTCATTTTTTCTTAAAATAAAGAGGAAAAGAAATATTATAAAGGAGAGGATTTAATTGTTTGAACAAATGTATACCGCTGAAATGCTTCAAAAGCAGAGAGAACTTGAGATGAAAACTATTGTGAATTTTTATAAAGAGCCAATCGTTAGAAAGCCAGCCATATGCAGGATTCAAATATTTTCGCATCTATCTAAATGTCGATGTGAGAAAGATTGAGACAGATACCTGTCTCTTTTTTTTGGTCTCTACCCGGAAATAACTAATGTGGATAACTGTTATTTCATTCTTTTATGAGCTAATTTTTTCATGGGTGACCCTTTTAACAATGTTGTTGATTGTAAGGGAATCTCTGACATTATCCTCTCATCCCTTTAACAGGTACTTACACTTTTTTATCAATTATAAAAGTAATAACTGAGCATTTTGTTTATATATAATGTTTGAAACAAGCCGGCGAAGTGGTAAATAGATAAAGCCATCATCTTAGAAAGAGGGTATGTACAATGAAAACATCCATGGATAATGGCTTTTACGAACTTGCCTATGATCAGAACCGATATGAAAATCTTCAATTTTTACGATTGGATAAAATCTGCAATGTGAATTATGTAACCCTTAAAAATGTCCTTACAGGAGAAATAATAACCTTTGAAGAAGCTAAAATAAATTGGATTAAAAAGAAAACCCGCTTGCCGTTTTTAAAAAAATCTTCATTTAATTTAGTTGCAGAACAGCAGCTTCATTCTTTATACTAGTGATAATCACTGTTTGAAGGGTGGCAGAAAATGATTCACTTAAATTGGCAAGAACGTGAAACCATTAAAAAAGTAAAATGTATTCATACAAACGCTGAAAAGTATATTGTAAATAATGCATTAACTCCAGGAAACGTTTATGATGTAAAAAATGAAACAGAAGAGTTTTATTTTATCGTTGACAATACTGGTAAAGTTGGCGGTTTTTACAAAGATTATTTCGCGGATGCATAATAGGAAGGCTGCCTTTAAAAATGGGCAGTCTTTTTGCATACATAAATACTGGGCAGGGGGAGAATGGATTGGTTATTTCAAATGAAAATATTATTCTTGAAGGGGAAAAAGTAAAGCTTACCCCCATGGAAATGGAACATGCAGATGGCTTATGGCAGGCAGCACTGCCGGATATTATTTGGTCCTACATGGCAACAAAGATTAGATCTAAAGAGGAAATGAAGGGAGCTATAAAGGCTGCCATTTCAGAAAGAGATAAGGGTACACAGTATCCTTTTACCGTTTTTGACAAGGAACGCAGCCAGATAATAGGAAGTACTCGGTACATAGATATCTCAGAGGACAATAAAAGCCTTGAGATTGGCTGGACCTGGTATCATCCTGATGTATGGCGTACTCAGGTAAATACTGAATGCAAGTTATTGCTCCTTGAAAATGCATTCGAAAAACTTAAAATAAATCGAGTTCAATGGAAAACAGACATACGTAATATCCGTTCACAGACTGCTATTGCCCGTTTGGGTGCAATAAAAGAAGGAGTACTCAGGAAGGACCGTATTTTAAAAGATGGTTATGTCCGTGATACCGTTGTTTACAGCATGTTAAAAGAAGAATGGCCCACAGCTAAAGAAAAACTTCACTCCAAAATGAACACTTTATAATAAAAAAAGGCCTGTGGTTTATCCGCAGGCCATTGTTAACTTTTATTGTAAATCCGGAAAAATTCTTCTAACCATTTGTGAAAATTCATCGTAAAATCCTTTTACTGGACGGCCATTTCGCAAGTCGTCTCCGTAATCAGTCATATGTTCGTAGAAATCTGGATTTGCAGACACATACACCCGATCAATATCCTTGTCAGTGGATTTAATCTTTTTAGAAATTCTTTCTTCCAGACTGTTAGACAGGTGCTTGTTATCAGCTAATTGTACAGCTGCGAAAGCATTGTTATTCGTAACAATCACAACAGCCCGGTCTACCTCTTTCATTCCTGTTATTTTCTCTGCTGCTCTGTCAGCTACTTTTGCTTTGTTATCCTGATTGAGATTTCTAACATCATTATTATCTCCGACATTTCTAACACGTGGAACAGCATCCCTTGTGTTGTAATTAACTTTTGTTGGCTGTGTTCCATTATTGTTGCCAGCATTTTCGTTAGCATTATTTCTCGCACATCCTCCGATTAACAGTCCAAATAGAAGGACCGAAGGAAAAATCCATTTTGCCTTCATTATTTTTCACTCCTTATTTTCACTAATCACCGATAGCATTCCTAATTCATTGAAAACTATTCAGGATAGGAAGAAAAGAAGGATGTTTTTGTTTAATTAAATGGTAATAAACAAAGAAAAAGCATCCAGTTGGACGCTTTTTCTTTGTTTGCTTATTTTTTACCAGTACTAGTTTGAACCTCTGGCGTTTTTTTAGCCTGGTAAAGCCTTCTGCTCATCATAGTTTGGAGTGTTAAAAATGTACCACCGACTGCCCAATATAAGGGAAGTGCAGCTGGTGCTTTAAGTGAAAACATAACAATCATAATTGGGGAAAGAAGCCCCATATATTTCATTTGATCCTGCTGCTGTTGAGGCATGCTAGATTGTGAAACTTTAAATTGTAAGTAATAAATGACCCCAGCTATAAGGGTAATAGCAATATCAGGTTTTCCTAAACTGAACCAGAGAAAGTTGTGGGAAGCAATTTCTGCATTTCCTCTAATTGCGTAATAGAAACCGGTCAGGATTGGCATCTGAATGAGAATTGGGAGGCAGCCCATATTTAAAGGGTTAACTCCGTGCTTTTGGTATAAGCCCATCATTTCTTGCTGAAGCTCCTGTTTTTTCTTTGGATCCTTTTCAGTTTTCATCTTTTTCTGGATAGTTTCCATTTCAGGCTTCAAGCTATCCATCTTTTCTTTCATGCCCATCTGATTTTTATATTGTCTCAGCATAAGAGGCATTAATGCAAGACGGATTAGAAGTGTAATAACAATGATAGATAAGCCGTAATTACCGCCAAAGATACCAGCAAGTCCATGAATACTCTTGATAAAAGGTTCAACAAGATAAGTGTGGAAGAAACCGATGCCGCCTTTACCATTTTGAGCCGAACATGCTGAGAGTAATAAAGTTGTTAGTGTTAATAATCCTATTATTGTAAATGAAGACCGTTTTATTTTCATATTTCCTCCTGAAGTTTAAAAATTATAATGTATAAAGCAAAAAGGAAGAGTGTTCTTCACGGCCATCCTGCGAGCTTTTTTTTCTGCGGATATATTTTATAATCCACATTAAAATGTGATTGCTGTGATTATGGCTTTTTTCACTATTATAAAAGAATGGCTGAACGATTTTTGTGTTTGTAGTATCAGTAATAGAGCCAAGAAAAGAACTCTCGGCACTCCATGCCCAGAGAAGTTTAATAGTCATTCCAATATATATACTTATATAAAGTGCAGTAAGCGCATTAAAGTCTGTTAAGTCAATCAAGATCTGGATCAAAATCATTCACCTCGCTTTGTAGCCATGATATGAGTATAAAGGAGAAAGGGACAAGAATCAATTTAATAATATATATAACAGCCATCCAATTAAAAAAGTAAAAAGGTTCTTCACCATACCTGGTTGATCAAAGTTTCATTATTGTTTTTGTTTTGAATTTGAACGGAAAGCGAGCGCTGACGAAAAAAACAACAGGCAGTTAAACATTCTTAAAGATCCAAGAAAAATATTAGAAAAACTTGGCATTCGCCAAGTCCCTTTGGCGGTTGTCCTAGTTTTACTTATCACGCTCAAATCGGCACATCCTCAAAAAAGCTATGCTTTTTCTTCGTGCGAGGCAAAGCTGACGTAGCTTTCCTTGTCCTGTGCCTTTCACCTGACTAGGACTTCCTCGGAAAAGCAGGTGCTTTTCCGTCGTGCGATGATAATGCTGACGAAGCCTTCCTTATCCTGTCCGTCGTGCGTTCAGAATTTAGGGATATAAATTCTGATTAGCGAAAAAAGAAAAAAATGCCATAACTGGCATTTTTTAATTGAAAAGAGGTTTTTTCCAGTGTTTAGTTATCTGTTCAAGAGCATATTGTACTTTTTCCTCAGAAGGAGGTTCAATATCCTTTAATGGATATTCATGGCCAAGAGCTTCCCATTTATAAACGCCGAGCTTATGGTAAGGGAGAATCTCTATTTTTTGAACATTTTCTAAAAAGCCGATAAACTCGCCAAGTTCTTTAAGATCGGTGGGATCATCAGTAACCGAAGGTACAAGCACATGACGTATCCACACAGGAATCTTATGACTTGATAGGAATTTGGCAAACTCTAAAATGTGGTCGTTGGCCATCCCGGTTAGTTTAATATGTTTTTTTCGATTAATATGCTTTAAATCAAGTAAAATTAAATCGGTGTACTGAAGCAATTCCTCAAGGCCCTCAAGAAAATGGGCAGAGCTTGAAAAGCATCCTCCTGAAGAGTCAATGGTTGTATGAATTCCTTTACTTTTGCAAGCCTTAAAAAGTTCCACCAGGAAGGGGATCTGTAGTAATGGTTCCCCGCCGCTCACAGTAATCCCCCCGCCTGATGCCTGAATGAAAGGGAGATAGGAAGTTAAATCATTCATGATTTCGGAAACAGCCATCGGTTTGCCGCTTCCAATTTCCCATGTATCGGCATTATGGCAAAATTGGCATCTAAGAAGGCAGCCCTGTGTAAATACAACATAACGTATACCTGGACCGTCTACTGTGCCCAAAGTTTCAATAGAGTGAATATTTCCGTTCATGATGATTTTCCCCTTTCGGTAGTACACCGGAGGCCTTTAGCCCCCGGTTAATTTTCAGTTACATAGATTCATGGAAGGTACGGTTAATAACATCAAGCTGTTGTTCTTTAGTCAGTTTAATAAAGTTAACCGCATAACCTGAAACCCTGATTGTTAATTGAGGGTATAATTCAGGATGCTCCATTGCATCCAGCAGAGTCTCTCTGTTAAATACGTTAACATTTAGATGGTGGCCTGACTTAATGGCATAGCCGTCAAGAATGGAAACAAGATTGTGGATTTGGTTTTCTTCTTCTTTTCCTAGTGCTTTCGGTACAATGGAGAAAGTATTTGAGATGCCATCCATTGCATAAGCATATGGAAGCTTTGCAACGGAAGCAAGAGAAGCAAGAGTACCTTTAGTATCCCTTCCATGCATAGGGTTTGCTCCTGGCGCGAAAGGCTCACCTGTGCGACGTCCATCTGGAGTATTCCCTGTTTTCTTTCCATAAACTACGTTGGAAGTAATTGTGAGAATGGACATAGTGTGCAGAGAATCACGGTAAGTATGATGCTTGCGAAGCTTCTTCATAAAGCGTTCGACAATATCAACTGCTATGCTGTCCACACGGTCATCATTATTTCCGTATTTAGGGAATTCCCCGGAAGTTTCAAAGTCAACAGCGATTCCATTCTCGTCGCGAATTACTTTAACCTGGGCATACTTAATTGCACTTAGGGAGTCTGCAACTACGCTGAGTCTGGCAATTCCTGTTGCCATTGTACGAAGGATCTTGGAATCATGCAGCGCCATTTCAATTCTTTCGTAGCTGTACTTATCATGCATATAGTGAATGATATTTAATGTATTAATATAAAGTCCGGCAAGCCAATCCATCATATTATCAAACTTTTGCATTACCTCCTCATAATCTAGTACTTCAGAGGTAATAGGCTGATAGGAAGGTCCTACCTGTATTTTAAGTTTTTCATCTACACCGCCATTAATTGAATAAAGGAGTGCTTTTGCCAGGTTTGCACGGGCACCAAAGAACTGCATCTGCTTGCCGATTTCCATTGCTGAAACACAACAGGCAATTCCATAGTCATCTCCGTATTCAGGCTTCATGATGTCGTCATTTTCATATTGGATTGAACTTGTTTTAATAGACATCTTTGCACAGTATTTTTTAAAGTTTTCTGGGAGCTGAGATGACCATAAAACAGTGAGGTTTGGCTCAGGTGCAGGACCCAGGTTATCGAGTGAATGAAGGAAACGGAAAGAGTTTTTCGTTACCAGGGAGCGTCCGTCCATTGCCATACCGCCAATCGATTCTGTCACCCAGGTAGGGTCTCCGCTGAATAATTCGTTATAATCAGGGGTCCGGGCAAATTTTACAAGGCGAAGCTTCATAATAAAGTGGTCAACTATTTCCTGTACTTCTTCCTCTGTTAAAGTGCCTTCCATTAAGTCCCTCTCAATATAGATATCAAAGAAAGTAGAAACGCGTCCAAGACTCATTGCTGCACCGTTTTGTTCTTTAATGGCAGCAAGATATCCGAAATAAAGCCACTGGAATGCTTCTTGAGTATTTTTGGCTGGTTCTGAGATGTCAAAGCCATAGCTCTTAGCTAATTCTTTTAATTCTTTAAGCGCTCTGATTTGTTCAGCAATTTCTTCACGAAGGCGCATATTTTCTTCTGTCATAACACTGCTTGTGTTTTTTAAGTCTTTTTGTTTTTCCTGAATAAGGAAGTTAACGCCGTATAGAGCAACACGTCTGTAGTCTCCAATAATACGTCCGCGGCCGTATGCATCAGGAAGGCCGGTAATAATGGCAGCTTTACGGGCCAACATCATTTCATCGGTATAAGCATCAAAAACACCTTGATTGTGAGTTTTTCTAAATTCAGAAAAGGTTTTTTCTACATCTGGATTTAAAGTATATCCATATGCTTCACAAGCGGCTTTTGCCATACGTATACCGCCAAATGGCTGCATGGAACGGTTAAAGGGTTTATCAGTTTGTACTCCAACTACTTTCTCGAGTTCTTCAATTAAATATCCAGGCCCGTGAGAAGTAATGGTAGATACTGTCTCAGTATCCATATCTAAAACCCCGCCATTTTCACGTTCCTTCGTGGTTAGATCCATTACCTGTTCCCAAAGCTTATTTGTTGCTTCTGTAGCTCCCTGTAAAAAAGAGTCATCTCCTTCATAAGGAGTATAATTATTCAAAATAAAGTCGCGGACATTAACCTCTCTTGTCCATGTTCCTTTTGCAAAAACTCTCCATTGTTCCATGGTGATTCACCTCTAGTTTATTTTTAAATCTATATAACAGATTTGACGTTATTATCTTACCTTGAGTATAACAGTTAAAAAGTGATAAAAGTCACGTGAAATAGGGGGTAATTGTTAAGATATTGTGAAATCTAGGTTTTTAGGGGTTAATAATGGTAAAGGGGAAAGTTTTTTTAGTGAAAAGGGACTTGTGGTTCAAACTGTACTATAAAAAATATGCGATTATAAAGAACTGTTATATAAGATAAAATCAATGAAATCACTATGAATATAGTAGAAATTCAAAAAACACCACTTTCCTGAAACCATAACAGGATATTTGTTAAGGGACCGAGTATGTAGGGCGATAAGGGGTGGAATAAAAAAACAACAAGTGGTGTCCCTGTTGTTTTAATCTACGACAATATAGGCAATCATAGGACCATTATGGTCTTTATCAGGATGTGCATGGCATATAAGGCGGTATGTTCCTTCTTTTTTAAATTTGAGTGGGATAACAGTTTCCTGTCCTTTTTTTATGGTTCCTTTTATAGTGGTTCCTTCAATATGAAAAGGATGACTTTCTCCATTGACTCCATAAATAACAAGTCTTACTTTTTCATTCTTTTCAATAGAAATTGTACCAGGATCCCATCGATAAGCTTCAATTTCTTTTCCGTTGCTTAATTTGGTTTTATATTCCCCAGTAACCAAATGAATTTCACGGATGTTTGAATTCTCCTGGTTAAAAACAACGGTATCCGCTGCTTTTAGCATGTACCATACCGAAAAGGAAACAGCTGTTATAAAAACAAGGAAAATCAGTAAAACTGTTTGTTTCTTTATTACAAAGAAATTCATAATACAACCCCCTTATAGTAGTCCTAATACTATATATACGGGTATAAGGATAAAACTTGTCTGATTTTTTGGACTAACTTGGAAATGACACGCAAACATAGGGAAGACCAAGTTTCCATATACTTTTAATTGTTTGGCTCAGTTAAAGCTCATTGTTGATTTTTAATTAATTTAATAGAAGCAAAAGGCACGAGACTCCTCGGAAATCCTCCATTATGTTTTCTCGAAATTTCTGCGGGGTAAATTCCTGGATGATTCGCATGTGCTATCACATTTCCTTCGTGCGAAGGCGATTTCAGGGGCAATTCAATGTCATTCGCGAAAAGCGCTTTAAGGGAGACCCCGCAGGTGCTTAGCGCCGACGAGTAAGAAGGACTGAAGGGCGATACACCTCGAGGGGCTCGGCGCGGCAGCTTGACAGTCTCCTAAGTGCTCCTGCGCCATAGCGTTTCAAATAATCCTGTTTCGGCTCGCCGCAAAGCTACAAGTAACTGTTCACAGATGGTTCTCACAAAGTTATTTACAGCAACATGCAAGATTAACAAAGCCTATTATTTATATGATAGTAGGGGAGCCAAAGGGGAGAAAAGGAAACTGTACAAAGGCTAAAAAGAAATGATAAACCTAATGGTGAATAAGGGATTTTTGAATAATTTTCTTTGTTTTTTGTTCAGAAAAGATTATAGTAAATACAGGAATCAGAGGAAAAAAGGGAGAATCAGCATGAGTGCAATTAGAAAAGAAAAAGTCTTTACCGCTGCTAAATTCATTTTTCCACTCCTCTTGTTGATTTTGGCGGTATATGAACTAAATAAATTTGCTGGTAATATTAATGTTCATTTGCTTAAAAATGAGGTTAACCAGCTTCATATTGGTAAAGTGGTGCTGATTTTTGCTGTCACATTGTTAGCGGTTACTCCAATGTTTTTTTATGATTTTATACTTGTAAAAATACTGGATTTAAAAGTCCCTTCCAGGAAACTGTTTGAACAGTCGTTTATCGCTAATTCTTTTTCAAATTTAATTGGATTTGGCGGAATAATTGGAGCGATGCTTCGAACCTATTTTTACAATAAACTTGAACAAGATAAAAGAAGATTATTGGGAGGGATTGCTTCTGTCTCCCTCTTTTATTTGACTGGGATATCTCTTACCTCATGGGTTATAGTTTTGGGCTTTCGTGATTTCCCACTATTTTTGGATACGAAATGGCTTTATTTTGCAGTTTTAGGTGTAGGGCTCTATTTGCCTGTTTTTGCTGTAATCCATGTGGTTAAACATAAAAAAGACGATAAAATTCTCATATCTCTTGATACAGGGATAAAGCTTACGCTTGTTTCATTGCTTGAATGGGCGGCTGTTTTTCTCGCTATTTGGATTTTATGCGGTATATTGGGGATTTCAATAGGCTTTACAGGGCTGCTGCCTGTTTTTATTGTAGCTTCCTGTGCAGGAATCATCAGTATGATTCCTGGAGGTCTCGGTTCATTTGATTTGATATTTATTTGGGGAATGCACGATTTAAATATCCCAGATGAAAAGGTTTTGGTTTTACTATTATTTTACCGGATGGGTTATTATGTTCTACCTTTCTTGATAAGTATCATCCTATTTATTAAGGAATATTGGCAAAGATGGAATCATTCCTGGAATAACCTTCCTAATGCGATTGTTCAAAATGCAAGCCATACAATATTAACAGCTCTTGTTTTTATATCGGGATTAATTTTGTTGTTATCTGCATCTGTACCAGGAGTGGTCTCACGTTTAAAAGTCATTCAGGAGTTTTTGGCCTTTCCAATTGTGGACTTATCACACCGACTATCGGTAGCAGCGGGATTTTTATTGCTTGGGCTGTCACGCGGAATTGAATATAGTGTAAAAAGAGCCTACCAGCTAACGATGATTGCGTTATCATTGGCAGCTCTGTTTTCCATTTTTAAGGGGATAGACTACGAAGAGGCTTCTTTTTTACTAGTAGTGGCTTTACTCTTAAGAATGTCTCGAAATAAATTTTATAGAGAAAGCTACGTGATGACCTGGGGGAAGACGATATTTGATCTGACTTTGATTGCTATTATTACTTCGATGTATTTGATAATAGGATATCTCAATCTTCCAACTGCGAAGTTTAATATTCCTCCAAAACTCAGGCCCTATTTTATAACTAATTATTATGATTTATTTAACAGTGCACTTCTCGGACTCACTATTGCATTTTTAGTTCTGATGTTCGGTTATTTGATAAGCAGACCGAAAAATTGGGAAATGGAGAAAACTACCGGCCAGGAAAAAGAAATACTTGATCATCTGAAAAAATATAAAGGAAAAGTTTTATCCCACCTTATATTCTTACATGATAAGTATGTATTTTGGAACAGTAAAAGAAATGTTATGTTTTCTTATGCGCAGTATGCAGATAAGCTTATTATCCTCGGAGACCCTGTTGGAGAAAAAAGTGAAATGGCTGAGGCTATAGAAGAATTTCAGGAAATATCGGACCTTCATGGTTATTCATTGGTTTTTTATCAGGTGAGTAATGACCTGCTGCCATTTTTACATGGCAATGGTTATGACTTTTTTAAGCTCGGCGAAGAAGCATTTGTGGAATTGGATGAATTTAATATCAAGGGAAATAGGATGAAATCACTACGGAACATTCAAAATCAATTTGAGCATGACAATTATCGATTTAGGCTTGCCGAACCGCCTTTTTCGGACGAACTGTTTAATTCGTTAAGAGATACCTCAAATGAATGGCTGCAAGAAAGGCAAGAAAAGGGCTTTTCATTGGGTTTTTTTGATGAAGAGTATCTGAATAAAGCTGAATTAGCGATTGTCGAAGACCCAGATAAGAAAATTATGGGCTTTGCCAGTATCATGCCAATATATGATGACCGACAAACCATCTCGGTAGATTTAATGCGTTTTAGGCCTGATGCACCCACTGATATAATGGATTATCTTTTTATTTCTCTATTTGAATGGGCTAATCAAAAAGGTTACAAAAGGTTTAATATGGGAATGGCACCCTTAGCAAACGTGGGTCTTTCGAGATTTTCTTTTTTAAGTGAAAGGGTAGCTGCACAAATTTTTTTACATGGGCATTTTATATATCACTTCCAGGGGTTAAGGATGTTTAAACAAAAATTTACTGACATATGGGAACCTAAGTATCTGGCATATCGGAAGAAGTCATCCCTGCCATTTACAATGGCACAAATCACCCTTTTGATTTCAAAAAAGAGGGTTAAACAATAAAGTGTCCCAGGCGCAATAAATATATTTTCAAAGTAATGCACACGTCATTTCGCGTATATAAATGACGTGTGCATTTTATTTATGGCCGGCTCTGTGAAAGGGTATAAGAAAACTCTTTCATAGAGGCCATGCAGGACACTTAAAAATTTTTGCATTAAAAATCTTCTACAAGAATGGATTATTACTGTTTTCTTACATAGATTAAACATTAAAGAAAATGGTTTATAAGTTTGTCGAATCTGTTAAAATTAACAGGACTAAAGTAGAAGATAGGGTGTTAAAAATTGACGAAATTTGTTACGTTCCTAATGGCATTTATAATGTTTTTCTCAACTCAGACAGGTGCGTTTGCACGCCAGGATATAAATATAAAAAGTGAAGCAGCTGTAATGATAGATACAGAAACAGGAGCTGTTCTATATAGCAAGAATCCCGATGAAGCATTATATCCTGCTAGTTTAACAAAAATAGCAACGGCTATTTATGCTATTGAAAAAGGTAATCTCAATGATATCGTCACCGTAAGCAGGAATGCTGCCACTACAGAGGGGACGCGGGTTTATTTAGACGTTGGAGAAAAAGTACAATTAAAGAAACTCATTCAGGGGATGCTTATTAATTCAGGAAACGACGCGGCAGTTGCGATTGCGGAACATCTTGGAGGGACCGTTGAGCAGTTTGAGAAAGATCTAAACGAGTATCTTAGAACAAATATTGGGGTGCAGAACACCCATTTTGTGACCCCCAACGGACTCTTCAATGAATCTCACTATACTACTGCCATGGATTTGGCACGGATTACAAAGTATGCTCTGCAAAATCCCGTTTTTGCAGAAATTTTTGGTTTGAAAGAGTTAAATTGGGTCGGTCAATCTTGGAAAACGACTTTAGTTTCTAAACATCGAATGTTAAATGGAGAGATTCCTTTCCAGTATGTCACTGGCGGAAAGACAGGATTTATCGATGAGTCAAAGCAGACACTGGCTACTTCTGCTGATAATGGGAAATTAAAGCTAGTTGTCGTTGCGCTTAAGGCCGAGCATAAGAAAGATATTTATAAGGACACCGTAAAATTATTTAATTACGGTTTTTCTTCCTTCGATCATGAAACTCTGCCAAAAGACAAAACGTTTAAAAATGGAAAAAAACTCTACCTTGTTTCCGATGAGACAATGGTAACTAAACCTTTGAAGGCTCAGGTGGAAAAAGTAGATAAAAAAAGCGGTATGCTTGACGTGAAAAATAAGAATGGGGATATTCTACAGCAAATTAAGCTGACTGAAAAAAAGATTCCGGTTAAGAAACACAGGGAAGAATATACGAAAAATATGCATTTGAATTTGTTTTATGGAATCATTCCGGTTCTTGTTGTTTTTCTATTCATGTTTGTTAAAAGAAAATTAACCCGAAGCTAAGCAAAAAAGAAAGAGGGTATTTCAAACTATCAGTTTGGAATACCCTCTTTTTTAGGATCTATACTTTAATTTAGAGCTATACTAGCCAGATGATTTTCGCTCCATGCGCTCGCCTTCCACGGGCTGTTCCTCGGCGCTGTAAGCAGGGGATCTCCCATGGAACTCGCTTTTTCCAGCAGGACTTTGAACTTGCATTGAGAAATACTCACCGTATGTAGGAAATGCGACAGTACAAGGTAAGCATTCATGGAATTACATTCACGAAAGTATGCGAAGAATGATTGAATATTCTCGAGGAGTCTGCCATTTTCCGCTTCAAATAACTTAGATGGAAAATTAACAGCGAAAATTTTAGACCATGAGCCTCTATTTTATCTTTACTTTTTCACCAGATTAGTCGTGAATAGCATGATGAAAGAAATACCAATCATGCATATCACAAAAGTCCATGCTGTTTTCATATCTCCCGAATCCATTGCAATATAAATAGCTGTAGGAGCGGTCTGGGTTTTTCCAGGAATATTACCCGCAAACATAAAGGTTGCTCCAAATTCGCCAAGAGCTCGTGCGAAACTAAGAATCGTACCGCTGATTATAGATTTATAGGATAAAGGCAGGGATACATAAAGAAAGGTCAGCAGTTCTCCTGCTCCGTCAACCCTCGCTGCTTCTTCGATTTCTTTTTCTATAGATTGAAATCCGTTTTTAGCAGTTTGATACATAAGAGGGAAGGCTACAACAAAGGAAGCAAGGACGGCTGCCCAAGGTGTAAACATAATGGAATGCTGTATGATCCTTTCCACCAGTGCCCCAGCAGGGCTATGTGGACCTAATAAAATGATTAATAAAAAGCCTATTACTGTTGGTGGAAGGACAATAGGAAGTAGAAAGGCAGTTTCCAAGAAAGTTTTCCCCTTGAAATTTGGTCCAGACATAAGTTTCGCTATAATAATTCCAAATAGGAATACAAAAACCGCTGATATTAAAGAAACTTGAACAGATAATTTTATGGGAAACCAAAAATCACTATTAAACATACTCATCAATCCAATACTATAAATCCATATTTTTCAAATGTCTTTTGTGCTGGAGCGCTTCTTAAAAAATTCAAGAAAATGGCAGCTTCTTTGTGGTGTTTGGTTTCTTTAATTATACCTGCTGGATATATGATAGGATTGTGCGTATTTTTAGAAGCTGTCTCAACAATGTTCACCTTATTGGAGACTTTTGCATCAGTAAGATAAACGATACCAGCATCAACACTTTTTGTTTCAACATATGTAAGAACCTGCCTAACATCCTTAGCATGTATAAGTTTTGGAGTGAGCTTATCCCATAATTTGTATTTTTGCAGAGTCTGCTTAGCGTACATCCCTGCTGGAACAGTTTCGGGTGTTCCAATTGCAATCCTCGAAACCATTTTGTCCGATAAATCAGAGAAAGACTGAATAGCAGAATGGCTTTTTGGGGTGATGAGTACCAGCTGATTTCCCAATAAATCTTTGCTGTCTTCCCTTTTAATTAACCCTTTTTGTATTAAAACTTCAAATTTGTCTTTTGCAGCTGAAATAAAAACATCAACTGGTGCACCTTGAATAATTTGCTGCTGTAAGGCTCCTGTACCTCCAAGGTTAATGGAGAGCTGGATGTTCTTATGTTTCTTTTCAAAAGTGGTTTTTATTTCCTTAAGTGCATCATTTAAGCTTGCTGCTGCAGAAATCGTTAATTCAGATTTTTCCTGTTTTTGTGCTGGTGCGACCTTACCGGAACATGCACTTAAAACGATAAGCAGTGAAAACGAAAGTAACAGTGTAAAGCGAAGCTTCTTCATAGTATCCTCCAGAAAAACAAAAGTTGTAAAGACATATGAAAATTATATAGGAATCTTCTCCTTCATAAAAGCAAAGATTACTGCACGAAAAAAAACCTGCTGCAGGAGCAGGATGAATTAGAAAAAAAGTCTTCAGCAATCGTCGTTTTCACCGACATAGGGATGTGATTGAAACGAAGAAGGCGAGTCAATCTGGTCACGGTCATCTACCATGCTTTTCGTTGCGCAAAATTGACTGCCATCCCCAAAGTTTTGCCCAAAGCCCTGGTTTTTTTTATCAGAATTATGCCACTCTGCAAGGAGATTTTGACCAATATTAACTGCAGAAGCATTTTCGAAGGAATTAATTTTAATCATATAGATATTTATATTAATATACGGTATTGGAGCGGGCACGTAATCTCCTCCTTTGTTTGCTTCTAAAATATATGCATGCATAGGACAAATATGAAGAAAAGCAAACTGCAAATAGGGCAATAAACATTCTCTTGCCATAGGTACCTGAGAAGGAGATGAAATGGATGGATATGGATAAGCTGAAGCAGTGGCTGGATATCGCACAGAATATGCATGGAGCCGATTTTTGGAAGACGATTTTTGATCAGGATATGGCGGGATTTATGGATGAACAAAAAAGGGAAAAGCCCACAGATGGGGAAAAAATGAGCCAGGGAACGAAAGGTGACATTTTCCCTCCTATTGACATATTAGAAAACGATAAAGAAGTTATCATTTTGGTTGAAATACCTGGTGTGAAAAAAGAAGATATTGAGCTGGGGCTTAATGGGGACTCTTTGTTGATAAAAGGAGTTACAATGCAGTTTTTCTCTGAGTTCAGAAAGAAATACTCTGAGCGATTCTATGGGGAATTCCAGAGGAGCATCAAGCTTCCTAATGAGATAAAGCCAGAAGAAATTCAGGCGAAATTTTGGAATGGGATATTAATCGTAAGTTATACAAAACCTCCATCATATGTTCAGCCAATTAATATAGAATAGAAAGACGTACCGTTCCCGCTTGTTGGGAAGGCAGGAACGGCACTATGGATCTTACAGGAATATGCTTATTGAAGTCTGCTTTCAACCTCACGACAAACTTCATCAGCTGATAGGCCGTTTGCTTCAATAACAGAACCTTTTATTGTAGTGTCCTGAATACCCATTACATTTGAATCAAGGCCAGTCAATACACAGCAATCGCAATTTTGCGCATCAGATTCCTGCTTTAACTCTACGACATCATATCCTTTGTCGCGCAGCGCCTGCTGGACATTTGTAAGTGATTGTTCTACTCCTACTTTCGCCATTTCCAAACACCTCCTCCTAAACTTAGCTTGCCTAAGTGGAATTCAATTATTCCTTAGCCTTTTCTGAATAACTTGATTCAATCTGCAGGAAGATAAAAGTGGAGGTGCTGACATGTCCAAAAGAAAACAGGATCCCTCAACTATCGGTCTTGCCTCAAGCCAAGTTGAAGGGCAAGGGACCACACAAACAGAAACAGGCAGCAAAAGTATGTCTTCTTCACGAAAAAAACAAAAAAGACATTAAAAAAAGGTGCAAAAAGACCAGCAGGTTCTTTTTGCACCTTTTAATTTTATTATTGATACATAAGAGATACTTGTTTTTGCAATTCAGCATTTTCAAGGTACTCATCATAAGTCATTTGCTTATCAACAAGTCCTTTTGGAGTAAGCTCAAAAATTCGGTTCGCAATCGTCTGGATAAACTGATGGTCATGCGAAGAGAATATTAATGAACCTTTAAAGTTAATTAGACCATTATTCAGAGCCGTGATTGATTCAAGGTCCAGGTGGTTTGTCGGTTCATCCAGCAAAAGTACATTTGAACCGCTTAGCATCATTTTAGAAAGCATGCAGCGGACCTTTTCTCCACCAGAAAGAACACTGGACTTCTTAAGAACATCTTCACCTGAGAATAGCATCCTTCCGAGGAAGCCTCTAAGGAAGCTTTCGCTATCATCTTTAGGAGAAAATTGGCGCAGCCAGTCAACAAGATTTAACTCGCTATTTTCAAAGAACATAGAATTGTCCTTTGGAAAATATGCCTGAGTTGTTGTGATACCCCATTTAACTGTGCCGCTGTCAGCTTCCATTTCACCCATAAGAATTTTAAAAAGAGTGGTAATCGCAATCTCATTTGGTCCTACAAGTGCAATTTTGTCATCTTTATTCATAACAAAATTAATATTATCAAGAACTTTAACGCCATCAATTGTTTTAGTAAGGCCTTCAACCCTTAAGAGATCATTTCCAATCTCACGGTCAGGTGTAAAGCCTACATAAGGATAACGCCTTGATGATGGCCTTATATCATCAAGTGAGATCTTGTCCAAAAGCTTTTTCCTTGAGGTAGCTTGTTTGGACTTCGATGCATTTGCGCTGAATCGCGCAATAAAGCCTTGAAGTTCTTTGATTTTTTCTTCTTTCTTCTTATTAGCATCCTGTGCCATTTTTTGAGCCAGTTGGCTGGATTCATACCAGAAGTCATAGTTACCAACATAAATCTGTATTTTTGCAAA
The DNA here is from genome assembly GCF_058790155.1 of Neobacillus sp. FW104-15D2. NCBI lineage: Bacteria > Bacillati > Bacillota > Bacilli > Caryophanales > Bacillaceae > Neobacillus > Neobacillus sp. FW104-15D2. Next base: position 99,022 of record NZ_JBYTCJ010000016.1, on the reverse strand, counting down.
GTCCAGGTCAGCAATATGTGTACAAACTTTATTTAAGAAATGTCTGTCATGGGATACAACTATAACAGTATTTTCAAAGTTAATTAAAAATTCTTCCAGCCATTGAATCGCCTTAATATCAAGGTGGTTAGTCGGTTCGTCAAGCAAAAGGACATCAGGCTTACCAAATAAAGCTTGTGCCAATAGAACTTTTACCTTTTCGGATCCAGTTAGGTCTTCCATTTTTTTTGTGTGGAGATCTTCTTCAATACCGAGGCCCTTTAGTAGAATCGCAGCCTCTGATTCAGCTTCCCAGCCGTTAAGGTCGGCGAACTCACCTTCAAGTTCAGCTGCCTTCATGCCGTCTTCATCTGTAAAGTCTTCCTTCATGTAAATAGCGTCTTTCTCCTGCATTACCTCATAAAGGCGAGCGTGACCCATCATAACGACTTTTAAAACTTCGTCCTGCTCATACTCGAAGTGATTCTGCTTTAAAACAGCAAGTCTTTCATTTGGGCCCATGAACACACTTCCGGCTTGTGGTTCAATTTCACCGGATAAAATTTTCAAAAATGTTGATTTTCCGGCACCGTTTGCACCAATCAAGCCATAGCAATTGCCTGGGTTAAACTTTATATTTACATCTTCAAATAATTTTCTATCACCATATCGTAAACCTACGTTACTTACCGTAATCATGTTTAAATCCTCCATATATAAATATCTCAAAAATTATATCATTAAAAAAAGGTCATAGCGAATGGTTTTTAGCAGATGGCAGGAAATTGTATTAATTTGGATAATTTCCAGGTTTCTTTTGTAAGAAAAGGGCGAAAGTGGAAACAAATTAAGGCTTTTTACCCTTTTACTGAATTACTTATTAAAATAGAAAGAAGGTTAATTATACAAAGGTTTATAATTTACATTTTCCGGGAATAAAACCACTAGAATTTTGTGGTATAAGAAGTTTTTCAAATAATATGCTTACAGAAAAATTATCCAATTTTTTTTAAAAGATTTCACACTTTATTCATACTTTTAGTGTAAAATTAATTTTGTGACCAGCAAATAAAGAAGGTGAGTAGAATGGCTAAGAAACCAATTTCCGACCTAGTAAACAAATTAAAAAAAGCAGGAATAAAGGCCAGTTTGACTAAACCGAAATCGAATTATCTTTTATCATTACAGCAGTTAAAAAATAATCCAACATAGTATCAAAAAGAAAAAGCGGCCATCCCCGAGGATAACCGCTTTTTTTCTTTTAGGCAAATGATTAATTTAGCCGATCGTTTATATAGTCAAATACTTCCTTATGGTTAAATTCTTCTCCCATAGGGAACTTTTTAAGAAACTTATTGTTTTCATCAACAAGATAAGTAAAGGTGCTGTGTACAAAAAAACCATTTCCAGGATCTTTGTACTGAAATTGAAGAGCATCTGCTACCTGCTTAATATTTTTTTGGTCTTCTTTAATCGTTTCTTTTTGTCCAGTTAGGAATTTCCAGTTATCATCATTTTTTATGCCGAAGGAAGACATATATTTTTTTAGAGTATTAGGGGTATCCCGGTATGGATCAATTGTTATCGTTACAAACTCGATTTGTTTTCCAAAAGCTCCGCTTTTTTTCAAGTCGTTCTGTAAAAGAAGCATTTTTTGTGTAGTAGTCGGACAAATATCAGGACAATGGGTATAGATAAATTCCACGAGCTTTAATTTCTTATGGTCATCACCAAAACGATAGGTTTCATTGTTTTGGGTAGTAAGAGCTGCATCATCAGGTATCCTGGCTGAGGCATCACGAACTAGGAAAAAAGAAATTCCACCGAGAATGCCAATGATTATGAGCAAGCTGCTGATCAGATAAATTTTTTTCATTTTCTCTCCCCCCATAAATAAGATAAAGAACTTAATGCAAAAAAGATATGGATAAATTGTGAACTATATTCTTTAAGAGCATTTAAGTTTTATTCTCCTTTCTTAATTTGCTTATAAAAACCTGAGACAAAGCGCCTCACCATTCGTATCATTTTATAAATTTGTGTTTTCCCGAAAAGGATACTTTTAAAGGGGAATGATTTTTCCAGCAGACGGAATTAGTCCGTTCAGTTCCTGAGTAAGAGGCAGTTCTTTGTTATTCTTCAGTACTAGAATCCTCCAGTTGACCTAATTTTCTTTATCGTAACTATAAAAGCTTAAGAGGAAATTTTATCTTTGTTACATGTCTACGAATTCTTGAAAAAAAAAAGAGGTTTATGGAACATGTTGGAAGATTGATTATATAATGGAAGTGTTGTATAATTCTAATGAATTGATTGATAAAGGAGTATGTTTTATGTTAGGTGCCGTTCTTAACTAATCCACTAATTGGATATCCTATTTTGACTCTCATAGCCTTTTTGTGGTTAACACATAGGTTTATTTAGCTGTGGTTGAAAGGGAAGTTAAGAACAATGGTCATAGCAAAGCATACTGAAATGACAAAGTATAGCTGTGTACCTCTGTGTATACAGCTTTTTATTTTGTTTTTTTGGAAATGTGAAAAAGAAGATGGGGTATTTCTGTCTTCAAGGCCGTAATGACATTGTTCATTGCGGCCTTTTTTATTTAATTTTTTTAGGAGGAAAAACATTGAATCAACAAACCTTTCAAGTACTTGATTTTTTAAAAATTAAAGAAACTGTGGCCGCTTACTCTTTAACAGAGGAGGGCAGGAGAAGAATCTTAGAGCTTGTTCCCTCCATAAACCTAAAACAAATTGAAGCTATGCTGGGGGAAGTCACAGAAGCTGTTGAAATTCTAAAAAAGAGTGCAAGTGTTCCTGTCCATGGCCTAGACGGTGTAGAACTGCTAATGACAAGCTTAAACAAGGGGGTGGCATTACGTCCGGACCAATTAACAAAACTGGCTGAATTTCTGGATTGCTGTGGTAAGATGCGGAGGTATATGAGGGACAAAGAATTCATAGGACCAAGGATTTCTTCTTATGTAAGTACAATTGAAGAACTCCCTGAGCTAGGAGCAGAGATTATTCGCTGTATTCGCAATGGTCAGGTAGATGATTACGCCAGTAAAGAATTACTGAGTATACGAAAACAGCTGTCTATCCAAAAGGAAAGATTAAATGAAAAAATGCAGCAAATGGTTCGATCCAACAAATACAAATTGTATCTTCAAGAGAGTGTTGTAAGTCAAAGGCAGGGCAAATTTGTCATTCCCGTTAAGAAGGAATACAGGAACAAAATTAAAGGGGCTGTATTAGATATTTCCGCCTCAGGGTCAACTGTTTTTATTGAACCAGAAGAAATTGCAGTATACCAGGAACAGCTTGAATGGATGATGGCTGAAGAAGAAGCTGAGATCCATAAAATTCTTCTTTATTTAACAGGACTAGTGGAAAGCAAGGAACCTCAGATAAAGTTATCAATTGAAACGATGGTCCATTACGATGTTCTTTTTGCTAAGGCAAAACATAGCAGACATGTGAACGGCAGAACTATAGCCCTAAACGAAACGCACTATATCCATCTTGTTGAAGCTCGTCACCCATTATTGGGAGAAAAAGCTTGTCCCCTTACACTGGAACTTGGAAGACAGGAAAATGCTCTTGTAATTACAGGTCCGAATACTGGTGGAAAAACAGTTTCTATTAAGACAGTTGGTCTTTTAACCTTAATGGCCCAATCAGGATTGCATGTGCCAGTAGCGGAGGGCAGTTCCTTAAGCATATTTCAAAAGGTCCTTGTCGATATTGGAGATGGACAGAGTATTATGGACAATTTAAGCACCTTTAGTTCAAGGATCGTTAATATAATAGAAATTTTAAAGGAAACGAATGACAATTCTCTAGTCCTGTTGGATGAATTAGGTTCAGGGACGGATCCAAGGGAAGGGATGGGGCTAGCTACTGCAATTCTTGAACAGCTTTATGGTAAAGGAGCAACTCTTTTAGCTACCACCCATTACAGCGAGATCAAAGAGTTTGCGGATAATCATTCAGGTTTTCTTAATGGTTCTATGGAATTTGACCTTGAAACATTGCGGCCAACATACAAGCTTATGATAGGCAAGGGTGGCGAAAGTCAAGCCTTTGCCATAGCGTTAAAGCTTGGGATTCATCCTAAAATAATAGAAAAAGCACATTTAATTACCTATAAAGAAAACAAAGAGTACCCTTTGGAGGAAATAGATACAGCACAAAAAAGAGAACTAGAGAAGCAAATCATCATAAACAGGTATCAGCGAAGAGATAGAAAAATGGAATCAGCAACCCCGAAATTACAAACATTTATACAAGGGGACAATGTACTTCTTACTAACACTGATGAATTTGGAATTGTCTATAAGGGACCAGATGAGAAGGGGAACTATGTGGTTCAAGTTAAAGGAGAAAAATTCAGTATTAATCAGAAGAGGATGAAGCTTTATATTCCTGCAAGGGAGTTATATCCTGACGATTATGATTTTGATATTATCTTTCAATCGAAAGAGAACAGGAAGAAAAATTCTTTGTTGTCACGTAAACATGAAGAAGGAATTGTCATTGACCATTTTGAATAAAAGCAGGGCCGGTAACTGCGGCCCGTTCTTCAAGCGCCCACCGTTATTTTCAGATAATTAGAAATCCTGGGATTTTAAACACATCTTTGGCGTGGTCATGTTACAATAGGTTAAGCAAAATATGGAAGTGTGTTTTATAAAGGGGAATTTAGTTAATGGAAAGAATAGAAAGAAGAAATATCTTCTCGCTTCAGGGATTTTATTTGCTGTCCTTTTTCGGAGTAGGAAGTTTATTTCCACTACTAAGCGTTTATTTATCAGAAGTTGAAAAATTAAATGGCTATCAAATTGGTACAATACTTTCAATTGGCCCAATTGTTATGATTTTTTTCCAGCCACTTTGGGGGATGGTTTCCGATTTAACCCATTCGCCTACTAAGGTCTTAACATTTACCACCTTTTTGGCTGGGGTTTGTGGATTTGGTTACTACCTCTTCGGTTCTTATTCTATGTTTTTTTTGACGGCTATTCTGGTTGCAATTTTTCAAAGTGCAATCATACCTGTTTCTGATAGTATTTCCTTAAAATTTTCAAGCAGATTAAATTATAATTATGGGAATATCAGATTGTTTGGATCATTAGGTTTTGGACTCGCGGTTTTCATTATGGGGAAGATTTCAGAGTTTTCTCCCGCAGTTATATTCTTTTCATTTTTTGTTTCTTTGTCCATTGCTTCTGTTTTGGCTTTTAGGCTTCCAAAAGAGCATACAGGAGAAAAGGTAAAAATCCTTTCGGGAATGAAGGATCTTTTTAAACTAAAGAAATTTGTTGTTTTTCTTTTTGTTACCTTTTTGATTTTTGGTCCTAATTTGGCGAACAACACATACTTTGGTTTGTTTGTTGACGATCTAGGCGGCACATATACTGGTATAGGAATTGCATTCTTTATTGCGGTCATGTCAGAAATTCCATTTATGAGAGTAGCAGGAAGAGGTATTAATAAATATGGTCTTCTTCCCATTGCTGCAATCGCAGGAACGGTCTCGCTTGTTAGATGGCTGTTTTACTTTATGGAGCCTAGCTTATCATTGGTTTATGCTTCGGCTGTTATACAGGGTTTTTCCCTCGGCTTGTTTATTCCGGCGGGATTACAATACATTCGAGAAATTACCCCCTCACATATCACGGCAACAGCAGTTACAATGTATTCTGCCATTGGTAACGGTTTAGGGAACTGGTTCAGTACCTTTTTTGGCGGATTGATTTATGACAGGTATTCCATTTTCGGTGTTTATTTATTTTTTGCAGTTCTTGCATTTCTCGGAGTTTTGCTTACTTTATGGCTTATTAGGGAAGAAAAAAGCGGTATGTCAATTCGTAAAATAGCTGTAGGAGAATAATATAAGCAATAAAGAATATAACTTGTTTTTGCAAATAAGATAAAAAGGAGCTTAAAGCTCCTCTTTTACACTTATATCCTTATTCTGTAAAGAACAAAATACCTTGTACAGTGGAAAACATCATAAAAGATAAAATTCATGAACTGCTCAGTCCCTTAACTTATTCAATCCATAAATGGAAAATGGTTCTTTGGGCATACTAATGGTAAAGGAGGCGATTTCTATTTTTTATGGAAAGAGGAACCAAGAAGACGCCATTGAAAACATTATGGTTAGTACAGAAGTTTATTCCTGCTCTGATGATTCTTGTAAAGGCTGGATGAGAAAAGATTTTGCTACGGATGATTTGCTTTGCCCTATGTGTGGTAATGAAACGATTATGGAATTTAGAGATCTTCCTAAAATTTAATCTGTTATAAGACAGAAGTAAAAGGCCAGCTGAATGTCTATGTATTTATAGATTTTCATTTTGCTGGCCTATTTCTTTGCCCGCTAAATACATGTTGGCTTCTTCCATATATTTATGTTCATCTACAGAATCGCCATGGATGCTTTTCTTATTTGGATAGTTCCCGCCGTTTTCAATCGTAATTTGCTCTTCCTCAACAGCAGTGCTTAAATATTTATGTTTTTCGGTCATTGCACATTTCACCCCTTTTATAAGAGGTTTCGTCTAAAGAGGAGCTATTATACAGTGTTCCATATAAACGAGAAGGTATCTTATAATTGAGCTATTTTAAATTTTACTGTTGTTACTATTTAATTTGATTTTTATAAGTTAAAGTGGGGAAATCCCCTTTCCGAACAAAATGGAATGCCGTCTCGTTTGCCTCACATATGGGTTTTTCCCCGCCCTGTTTTACGCAGTAGCCTTTGAGGATTTACTCAGAACCAATAATTAAAAAATTTGTCACAAATCTTCATTATAAAAAAGAATTTTAGTGTTAAAATAATAATGTAAAGAAAATAATTTAACTTTTTTGGAGGCCTAACCATTGTGTCGTTCCGACATATGTGAACGAATTTTCTCTTCTCATATCAGGCTTTCCACGTTTGAAGATTTATCTGTTTATTTCGGGAAAAACAAACAGATGTAATCCTGAGGACGAAATTGAATTAACAAGTTCTGCTGCTTGTATAATGATATTTCAGAAACAGATAAATGGGGAATGGACTTGATAAATGGGCAATGAGGAAGTGAGAGCCTAAAAACTTAATAAAAAGTGATGTGTAACTCCAATTACTAAATAAAAAGCCTGCCTCCAACAACTTTTGGGAGGGAAAGCTTTTTAAAAAGAAGCGGAACATACACTTATTGGCTTGAGCTAAATAATAAGCCAATGGAATGGTTGGGTCTCCAAAACGGTTAAAAAAAATCTCCGTAATTTTACGGAGATTTTTTTATTTACGAATAAAAAGACTAGGTCATACGAATGCCAATATTCTAATAAAGACAATAAGCTAAGTCCACTTAAGAAACTTCAGGCTTACTGATATAGTTTTTCCTTTGAAAATAAAATCTGCTCGTTCCCAATTCTTCATTAAGAAGAAGCTCCATTTCCTCTAAATCTTCTTTGCCAACAGGAGGATCTTCCTGATCCCAATTTATTTTGTATATAAAATAATAATCCTTAATTTGTCTGAAAATAACAGGAGAGTTGGGAAATCGATCAAAAATTCCTTTGATATTATACCTTTTTGTATAGCTCCATTTAATTAAAAACATCTTGTGAAATCTCCCCCCGTTCCAATCTCCCTAATTATAGGCAAAACGGAAAAAAATTCAATTAAAAGTGTGTTAAATAGTAAGAATTACCTTTTCACAGATTATAAAAATATATAAAAGGCTTCTCATATTTGATGTTTCTATTGTTGGTTTTGTGAGCTGTATTCTTTGAAGCGGAAGACGGGGACTTCGGCGGTAAAAGCAGGCTTGCTGATGGCCCATGGAAATCGATCGCCTAAAACGAAAAATCATTAATTAAACAGCGGAAGTGACAGATAAAAGATAAAAGGCGGCCATTTGGCCGCCTTTTCATTTAACTATTCTTCTTTTTTGGAAAGGCAGCGGTCACATTCCATTAGATAGGATTCTGCCTGTTCAAGCATATGCTGGCCACACTCGGGACAAACCTTCTTTGGAAGATTGCGAAAAAATTCAACTGGACTTTGTAACATGTTTAACTCCTCCTTTTATAATACAATTTATTTTTATTTAACCTGTTATAGTACAGTATAAACAAAAAATATAAAAAAGTGTAGACTTTTTTTCTTTTTTTTAAATTTTTATTTTCGTCTAAAAACCCTTTTTCTAATATATATATACGATGAATAGGTTAAAAAATATTTCTTCCTATGTTTTGGTACTTCCCTAAAAAATCACTTTCTATTACAATCATATTAGAATCTCGAATTTATAAGGGGTTAATATAGGGGGATGAATGATATAATAGACCACTTTAATCCTTTTTTGATTGTTTTCGCCATAGGCTTAACGATTATGGCTTCATATACAGCACTTGATATGTTTACCTTATTAAGGTCATCGAACAGTAATAAACGGACTCTATTCCTTGGTGGTACGATTTCCATGGGAATTGGGATGTGGGTAATGAATTTTATGGGTTATTTAGCCGTTGATATTGGACGATTTTCAAGAATAAATATACCTCTTTCCATACTTTCAATTATTATGGGTGTGGCCTTTACAGGTATGGGATTTTACACCTTGCTGAGAAAGGAACTTAAGCGCGTTCATTTAGCAGCGGCTTCCATTTTACTCACACTGGGTGTGTTTTCTATTCATCTAATAGGTTTGTATTCGATGGAGATGGCAGCGAGTTACAATCCCTTTATACTAGGCTTGTCAGGACTACTTACTTTTGGTGTCTTTTTATTTTCATTATGGATCCTTTTTTATTCACAAAACTTTTCCGAAGAGGGCCAGGCTTGGCTTAAACCCGTTAGCTCCCTCATATTGACTATAGCTGTTGTAGAAGCGCATTTTCTTTTAAAAAGAGCTTCTTCCGGAGCTTTCACTCTTAGTGGTTCTGCCAATGGAAATTTCCTTCAGGAAGATTTTGTTATTTATCTTGTCCTGTTTGTTTCAATCCTTATTTTTGGAGGCCTGATTGGTTCTAGTGCCTTAATAAGTAAACGTCTATCTGCCTCCGATACAAATCTTAAGGATATTAAATCAGCTTTGGACGAATCCGCTATTGTTGGAATCACCGACCCTAAGGGTAATATTATTTATGTTAATGATAAGTTTGTTGAAATCTCTAAATACGAAAAAGATGAAATTATGGGTAAAAACCACCGAATATTGAATTCTGGTTATCATCCTAAAGAATTTTTTATTGGTCTTTGGAAGACTATCCAAAGCGGTCAAATTTGGCGGGGGGAAATTCGGAATAAGGCAAAAGACGGTTCATTCTATTGGGTGGATACTACAATTGTTCCTTTCCTCGATAAAAAGGGAATACCAACTCAATATGTATCCATCAGAAACGATATAACTAAAAGGAAAAAGTCTGAAGAAAGATTGCTCGAAAAAATTAAAGACGTGAAAGACATTAACTTTGCTTTGGACCAATCCTCAATTGTAGCTATTACAGATGCACATGGCACTATTACGAGTGTAAACGAAAAGTTTTGTGAGATTTCAAAATATGAACGGCATGAGCTTATTGGAGAAGATCATCGGATTTTAAATTCCGGTGTTCACCCGAAGGAATTTTTTAAAAATTTGTGGAAAACGATCGGTCAAGGAGAAGTGTGGAAGGGTGAAATTTGTAATCGTGCAAAAGACGGAAGCCTTTACTGGGTCGACACCACAATTGTCCCCTTTATGAATTCCAAAGGGAAGCCATATCAGTATGTTGCTATTCGTTCAGATATAACGGATAGAAAAACGGCTGAGGGTCACTTAAAAGCAACATTAAAAGAAATTAGTGATATTAAATTTGCGCTTGATGAATCTGCTATCGTTGCTTTTACAGACTCAAGAGGCATTATAACTAGTGTAAATGTTAAGTTTTGTGAGATTTCCAAATATACCCGAGATGAACTTATTGGAAAAAGTCATAGTATTTTAAACTCTGCCTACCATCCTAAGGAATTTTTTAAGAATTTATGGCAAACAATCGGCGATGGAAAGGTCTGGAAAGGTGAAATACGCAACAAAGCGAAAGATGGCAGCCTTTATTGGGTTGATACCACTATCGTTCCCTTTTTAAATGAAGACGGCAAGCCTTACCAGTATGTCGCGATTCGAAATGATATTACAGAGCGTAAGAAAACCGAAGAGGTATTGCACCGGCAGGATAAGCTGGCTGCAGTTGGGCAGCTGGCAGCCGGGGTCGCCCATGAAATTAGAAATCCTTTAACCTCTATGAAAGGATACACGGAATTCCTTCAGCTAGATGAGAAAGACCCTGAACGGCTGGAATTCCTAGCTATTATCCTTGATGAAATAGAACGAGTGAATACCATTGTTGAGGATTTTATGGTATTAGCAAAACCAAAAGCAGTTGAACTTGAGGAAAAGAATATTGTACCTGTTATCAAAAATGTTGTTTCTCTTCTTGAGTTCGAGGCAAGAAAGAAAAATGTACGTCTTCATTGTGACTGCAATCATGAGATCATTCAGGTTGAATGTGATGAGAACAGACTAAAACAGGTATTTCTTAACTTTATAAAAAACGGAATAGAGGCAATGCCAAACGGCGGAGATATTGTTGTCAAAACCACTATGGATAATAATAATGTCCAGATTTCGATTCAGGATACAGGCGTTGGTATTCCTGAAGAAAAGCTCAAAAAGCTTGGAGAACCCTTCTATACAACTAAGAAGAATGGCAACGGGCTTGGCTTAATGGTTAGCTTTAAAATTATTGAAGGCCATAATGGCAAGGTATTTGTTGAAAGCGAACCGAATAAAGGAACTACCTTCAATATCGTCCTTCCAGCAAAAACAGCATAATATAAAAAGATTAAACGGGAGATTTTTTTCTCCCGTTTTTTTTATTTCTTTTTACATATAGATTAAAGGAGGAGGAAAGTTTGAAAGCGTTTTAATTGTTGTTTTATTGCCATATATTTTTTCGGCAATTAAAAATGAATGAATTAATATGTTTATATAAGTACTTATGTTTTTAATGGAGGGGAAACGAGTGGGAGAGCCAAAATTCGTCAAAACCGTTTGCGGTTACTGCGGCACAGGCTGTGGATTGATCACAGAAGTTCAGGACAACAGAATTATTAAGATCCGCGGTGATAAGGATGCCCCTGTGAATAAAGGACAAACATGTATTAAGGGCGCATTTGCCTATGAGTATGTTCATGCAGAAAAAAGACTTAAATCACCTTTGTTACGTAAATCCGGACAACTAACAGAAGTAACATGGGATGAAGCCTGCGATTTTATTGCTAAAGGGTTAGCGAAAATTAAATCGGAGTGGGGTGGTAAAGCAATTTCCATGTTTGCATGTGCTAGAACAACAAATGAATCCAATTATATTACTCAGAAATTCATGAGGGCTGTCCTCGACAGCAATAACATAGACGGATGTAACCGAACTTGACACGCTCCAAGCGTTGCCGGTCTGGCAACTATTTTTGGCAGTGGATTCCCGACAAATACACTGGAAGATTTTGATAAAGCAGATGTATTATTACTGTTTGGTTCTAATACAACCGAGGCCCATCCTATAATTGCTAACCGAATAAAGAAAGCAGTAAAAGCAGGCCTGAAGATGATCGTTATTGATCCAAGAAAAATTGATATGGTTAAATCAGCCCACCGACATCTCCAAATAAACATAGGCACGGACATTGCTTTAATAAATGCCTTTATTCGAATCATATTAAAAGAAGGCCTGTATAAACCAGACTTTATATTTAAATATACGAATGATGTAGAGGCATTAAGAGAAAAAGTTGAACGTTATACTCCTGAATATGCTTCAGCCATTACAGGGATAAGTCCTGAAGATATTATCGACACAGCAAGAGAGTATGCTGGCGCGGGAAGCGCGATGATTGCCTACACTCTTGGAATTACCGAACATCATTGCGGTGTGAATAATGTATTTGATATTGGTAACTTAGCGCTTCTAACGGGTAATATCGGCAAAGAGGGGAGCGGTATTATGCCCTTAAGAGGCCAGAATAATGTTCAGGGGGCAGGTGATATGGGGTGCCTTCCCAATCAGCTGCCAGGGGCAATGAGTATTGTAAAGGAAGAAAACAGGCTAAGATATGAAAAAGAATGGAAGGTTACGCTTAATAAAGAAGTAGGAGATACTCAAACAAGAACCTTTGACCGTCTCGAGGCAGGGGAATTAAAAGCTATGTATATAATAGGGGAAAATCCCTTATTGGCTGATGTCCATATGAACCATACAAAAAAGCTTCTCGAAAAACTTGATTTGCTTATTGTCCAGGATATTTTTCTCACTGAAACTGCTGAACTGGCTGATGTTGTCCTTCCTGCCTGTTCCTGGGGAGAGGTGGACGGAACGTATACAAATACAGATAGAAGGATTCAAAGAGTCAGGAAGGCAGTAGAACCCCATCCAAACACGAAAGAAGACTGGAAGATACTTTGCGAGCTATCTGCCAAAATGGGATATCAGATGGACTACCAAAACAGCGAGCAAATTTGGGATGAAGTCCGCAGGCTGGCATGGGAGCTGTACGGAGGAATTTCCTATACAAGGCTTGAACAGGAGTACAGTTTGCATTATCCATGTCCCGATGAATCACACCCAGGAACATTGATCATGCATGAAAGGTTTTATCAGGAAGGAATGGAGTCTCCTAAATCTCCATTTGTTCCAGTAGATTATACTCCTCCTCTGGAAATGCCTGATAAAGAGTATCCTTTTATGCTGACAACGGGAAGAAGGTACGAGTCATATAATACTCACTCCCAAACTAAATACTACGCTAAAGGTGTAAAGCTTAAACAAACAGAAGAAACTGTTGATATTCATCCTGAAGATGCTGCAATGCTTGGAATAGAGAATGCGGAGACAGTATTGGTTAAATCACGCAGGGGAGAAGTAAAAGTTAAAGCAAAGATAACGGAACAAGTTGTTCCTGGATTGGTGTTTATGAGCTTTCACTGGAGTGAGGTACCAACTAACGTCCTAACACTTAACGAATTTGATCCTATATCAGGAACTGCAGAGTTTAAAGCATGTGCAGTGACGATTCAAAAATTGAATGAGTAATATGACAAAAGTCGGCTGCCAAGTGGCAGCCGACTTTTTTTATGGATAGGAAAGCATAAAGTTTTAACTATTAAATTGTCTGGCTCCAGCGCCCAGCGAGTTTTCATCTCTGTAAAAGCTTCCTTGAGTATCTTGCATCAAGTATGAACTTTAGGTGATACTTGGTGCAGCTAGTGTCCATCCCGCTCTCCCTACGATAAGTCAACATCGATATGCTTTGCATTTCGTGTTGTCCAGCTTCAGTGTCTAGGGGCTCGAGGTCATAAGCCAATCCGTCTGAAGGTTAAAGAACAACCTTCTCGCCGGCTCGTCTTATGCTTGTCGCCCCTAGTTAAGACACTTCAGCATTTCATTATCCTTTATCTCAGTCGAAGTGGAGGCACGCAGGACGCGGGTCAGAGAGGCGTTGCCACAAGGACGTGGCGACCTTAGCCTTTATTCATATTGCCATACGTCGTTGAACGTGCGCTTGCGCTTTTCTCATGCAAAGCGATAATAGATTAAAAGATAAGCTGAAAGGACGAATAGAAAATTAAGGAAAACAAAAATCATTTGATCAAGCCTAGTCTTGCAAGTTGATAGGAGGGTTATAAAATGAAACGCCTTCAATGATGAAAATAACCAGAATGATGTGTATGATAAAGTGCCCGGATAATTCAACCCCGCCAAAAATAGTAGTAGTCATAATAAAAATCCCTGTAAGAACAATAGCTAATACTCGATTTAATACCCCAACGACCAGCAGATATCCAACTACAAATTCTATAAATGCACTAAGTACAATAAATGTTGACGGATTATAGCCAAAGGTTGGAACACCGTGATGTTGGATAATATCAATGGTCATTACCGAATATACCCACTTTTCCACTGCGACCCAACATAGTGATAAGCCAGTCCCCAGATAAAGGAAAGGAAAGCCCCACCTTTCAATTTTTGTACTGCCAATTAATAAAACAAATATAATCGCAAGATAAAATCCATAATCAAGCATATGGAAAGGGCCATACTCGGCAGTTATTTTTATAAATATACCAAGTAATATAAGTGCGCCTGCCTTTGTTGAATAGTGATACAGAATAATTAGCAGGATGATTGCGGCCCAGACAAAGTAAATGATAAGTTCGGTGTGTATATGGAGTTCGGGAGCAAAAATGGTCCCAGAACTTACTTGAATTAGTAAGGCAGCAGCTGTTCCATATTTTAGTATATAACGTGAATATTTACGAAAACCCTCAAGAAAATGGTCTGCTTTTCTAATGGTTTCCATTTCATAATAATAGGTAGTACTTGGGTTAAGAGCGCTAAAAGAACCGCGACACCAACGGAAATAACCATAAATAACGGTGAAAGAATTTTTTCAAGAGGCACTTTTGCTGGTGTAAGGTTGGTAAACCATTTAACATGCGCTTCAGCAAATAAAGGTGTAAGAATCATTCCTAGGAATAGAAGTAAAGAAGTAAACCATTTTTTCATCATTTTTTCCTCCGGATTTTACATATATATAAATGAATAACAATTAGTGATTTGTTTCACATAAATAATATACAATGTGTATGCCCGAAGGACGCGCATTAATTTTGACGTTTCGATGAAGTTTTCACTATGAATATGTTGGAAACTCGAAAATAAAGGACTTGAAAACACCATTTTTAAGATATTTCCATAGATGTATTTAAGGTCCTAAAAAACTCATATATTGTTTGAAAATTCGGTTAATTTGAAATGCTATCGTAATATAGCTGCCATTCTTGTAACCATTTTATAACACGCCTGTTCTTTGTATTTCAACTTTTCATGTTAAGATATTTTATGTTAGCTGCTTAGAACATGGGAGGTAAGAAAATGAAAAAAACATTTAAAACATTAATAGCAGTCGCTGCACTCTCAGGAACTGTAGGTGCTAATGTACAGGCGGCAGAAGTCACAGTAAATAAAGGCGATTCGATCTGGAAGATTTCTAAAGTACATAATGAGTCTGTAGAACACATAATGAAATGGAATAACTTATCTACTGATTTAATTCATCCGGGGGATGTCCTTACAGTTTCACCAGAAGCAAACTACTTGGTGAAAGATGGAGATACTTTATGGGATATTGCAAAAACCTATGGTGTTACTGTAAATGAACTAATGGGCTGGAATCAGCTGCAAGGTGATTTAATTAAACCAGGCCTAAATTTAGAAATATTTAAGAGCGGTCATAACATTGTAAATGAAGCTGCAATCCAGCAAGCCAAGCCTGCCGTTCAGGTAAAAGCACAAAGTACGGCTAAAGCACAAAGTGCGCCTGCAGTAAAACCGGCTGTTGCACCTGCTGCCAAGTCTGCAGTCACAAAGCCTGCAGTAGCCCAGCAGCCAAAACCTGCTCAGCCTGCACCAGTGCAAAAACCAGCTGTACCAGCGGCACCAGCACCAAAACCGGCTCCAGCACCAAAACCGGCACCGGCACCGGCACCAACACAGCCTGAAACTTCTACAGCCAAAACAGAAGCAGTTGAAGGTAAAGTTATAACAGTTAAAGCTACAGCTTATACTGCATCTTGTGAAGGCTGCTCTGGAGTGACAGCTACTGGCATTAACCTTAAACAAAATCCAAATGCCAAAATTATTTCTGTGGATCCATCAGTTATCCCTCTAGGAACAAAGGTATATGTAGAAGGATACGGATATGCAGTTGCTGGAGACACTGGCGGCGGTATTAATGGAAATGAAATTGATGTCTTTATTTCATCACAAGATGAAGCGGTAAAATGGGGTTCAAGACAAGTAAAAGTAACACTTCTAGATTAATAGATTACTTGATTATAAAATAGATCGAGAGGTTGTCCTTTATGGGACAACCTTTTTTCGATTAAAACTGTATACCCTATTGGGTAAATGAACAAAAATCGGCTTTAAATTGAATGACTTTGCGTAAAAAGTTTCTTTTATATGTTTTTTTTTTAAATTACTAATTTTAATAAGATTAGACTCTATGAATATAGCATTTCGTGGGGTTTTGACGAATATATCCTTCCATAAAGCTTCAAATGAAGAAATTGGTCAGGTAAACGCCCCACTTTTCCAGAAAAATGCATGACCTTTTCAAAAGAATGCACGATTTTGCTGTAGGAATGCACGAATTTATCAAAAGAATGCACGATTTCGCTAAAGAAATGCACGAATTTATCAAAAGAATGCACGATTTCGCTAAAGAAATGCACGAATTTATCAAAAGAATGCACGTTTTTCACGAAAGAAATGCACGAATTTATCAAAAGAATGCACTGCTTCGTTAAAGAATGCACGACTTCGCTAAAGAATACACGGTTTCGTTAAAGAATGCACAACTTCACTAGAATGCACGACTTCGGTAGAATGCACGGCTTCGTTAAAGAATGCACGGCTTCATTAAAGAATGCACGACTTCGCTAAAGAATGCACGGCTTCGCTAAATGCACGACTTCGCTAAAGAATGCACGGCTTCGCTAAATGCACGGCTTGGCTAAAGAATGCACGGCTTAGCTAAAGCATCTTCGCTAAAGAATACGAATTATCTTAAGCGATTAAAAAATGCATCGCATTTTACATGTTTTGCTATATTATACCTTTTTAAAAGGGCACATAAACACTATGACAATAGATACTATTTTTTTCCAACATCTCGCAAAAAGTAGTTTTGTTTTTTTAATATGCCGATTTTAGCGGAAATCATGTGACTCCGCGGGAAAAGTGATTCCAGGGGGAGACAACCCCTCAGGAGTGAAGTGACCAGGAAGCTCCAGAGTCGCCCGAGGAAAGCAAGTGGGTTGGAGAAAAAATCAACAGTAAAATTTAACAGCGTCTAACAAACAAAAAAACAGACCGGATTAACCGGCCTGCTTAACCATTTCACTAACAGTTGTAGTGGATTGCCTTTGATAGAAGTACCAGTTTAAAGCAAATGAGACTGCGTAGAAAGCGATGAAGAAGTAAAAAGCTGTTACAGGAGTACCTGTTGCCTTTACGGACCAGCCAAATAACTTAGGAATAAAGAAGGACCCATATGCTGCAAATGCAGCTGAGAAACCAATAACAGGAGCAGCTTCTTTAGGAATGAAGATAGTTGGAATCATTTGGAATGTAGAACCAGATCCGATTCCTGAAGCAAGGAAAAGAATAAGGAATGATCCTAAAAATCCGCCAAATTGTTTTCCATTCAGGAAGTAAATTACCCCAACTGCCCCAATTGCCATTACCACAAGAACGTAAGCTGTAACTTTTGCTCCACTCATTTTATCAGCGAGCCATCCACCTACCGGCCTTGCAGCGGCTGCAACCAGTGCACCTAGGAAAGCAAGGGAAAGATGTTCTGGGAATTGGGATTTTAATAAAAGCGGAAACGCTGCAGAATAACCAATAAATGAACCGAATGTTGCCACATATAGAGTTGTCATAATCCAAGTATGCTTCCGTCTAACAATGATAAATTGATCTGCTACTGACTGTTTGGCATTAGGAAGATTATCCATCTTAAAAGCTGCAAGCAATGTCATGACAATAATAGGAATAACCCAGATAAAAGCTGCATTTTGAAGCCATACATGCTGGCCATTAGATAATACTTGTTTAAAGCAAGCATCAGAGATGGAACTGAAATCCATAGATTCCTTTTTGCATGTTTTTTTCCTTCTTCTTTCCAGAACTTTTCATCTTCTGGATTCCAATAAGTAATTCTTGCCATTGTAATTCTCCTCCATATATTTCATTTTTTGTTTTAATGGGTTATTTATATTTTTTATAATAAGGAGACTGGCTTCGAAAAATTGTGACGTACCTCACAAAAGCTGTGAAGGAAATGTGAACTCAATTAGAAAGACAAAAAGTTGTAACGTTTTTACCAGTTGACTGTAAAACAACCAATTAATAATTGTTTTTAAAAAGTAAAAGAGGGGTAGTATAGTTCTAAACACAAAAGAAAGGATGAATAATATGCTTTGGACAATAGCAGCAATTTTACTTGTTTTATGGGTATTGGGTCTTGTTTTCCACATTGCTGGAGGACTAATACATTTTCTATTGGTTGCCGCAGTGGTAGTTTTCATCTTCAATTTCATTAGAGGCAAGGCATCACGATAGATTGTAATTAAAAGATTTAACTCAAAAAAGTCTTCACAAAAAAGGCCTTCCGCGCTTAGCGGAAAGCCTTTTTCTATTCTCCCTTTGAATGAATCTCCCTGAACATACCTATATAATTTTGTGTTTCCCCTGCTTCATTTTTGATGGCGGTGATGGTCAAGTTTTCCTTATAAGATTCACCATTTTTGCGTTTATTCCAAATTTCACCTTCCCAAATACCGTTTTGCTGAAGACTTTCCCACATATTTTTATAAAAATCATTGCCGTGTTCACCTGATTGAAGGACACTTGGAGTTTTTCCTATTACATCCTTATGTGAAAAACCAGTAATTTTAGAAAAAGACGAATTAACCTTTTGGATTATTCCCTCTGAGTCAGTTACGAGAATTCCTTCAAATGAATGATCAATAATTTTTTCAGCAAGTTTTAGCTTATCCTGATAGAACATCCAAAAAACCAATAGTAAACTAGCAAGGGAAAACTCAGATAAAGTCATAAATCCAATAGCGTAATGACCTGTTAGATTAAAGAAAAGAGTAAGGACTAAAGGAGGGAAGAAGCCGCCTATTCCGCCGCTGGCACTTACTATTCCATTAACCACACCTGCCTGTTTTGAAAAGTATACCGGCACTATTCTAAAAATTGCTCCGTTCCCAATTCCTGCGCAAAAGGCAACAAGGAGGCATCCAAAAGAATATATAGGTAAAGAAGGTGTAAAGGATAAAAGGAAACCAGAGAAGGTTAATCCAGCAAAAACCGGAATTAATATAAATAATGAATTGATTTTGTCACCTAGCCACCCACCAACAGGCCTAAATATAGTAGCAATGGCAATAAATCCGGCTGTCCTAATCCCAGCATCGATTTTGTTTAAGTCAAATTGATTAATTAAAAAGGAGGGAAGATAGATAGTAAATGCAACAAAGGAACCAAAGGTTATAAAATAAAACAGACAAAGGAACCATAATCTTGAGTTTTTTCTTACTTCAATGAATTGATCATAAAATGGTACACTTACTCTTTTTTCTTTGCGATCACCAATCAAGAAGGTCAAAAGGATAAAAATAGCTATTCCAGCAAAGAAAATGGCTGTAGTCCTTCTCCAGCCAAGGGAGGCTGCAAGGATAGGTACTATGAAGGCTGTGATAGCCGTCCCTATATTTCCTGCTCCGTAGATACCATTAATTAATCCATGTTTTTCTTTCGGGTAGTATTTAGGAAGCGAGGTAACTCCTACTGAAAAAAGAGCCCCGCCTACTCCTAAAAGAACCCCGCCGATAAGCAGTGTAAAGAGGGATGTGGCAAAATAAATTATAGTAATAGGAATAAGAAGGATAACAAAACTCCAAAGAAATAAGACCCTTGCTCCATATTTATTTGTCAAGTAACCAAAAGGTATTCTGAGCAAGGAACCTAACAGGACTGGCAACGCTATGACCCAAGCTTGTTGGGTTAGTGAAAGAGGGATATCTTCCTTAATAAAAGGCATTAGGGAAGAAAGCAGTACCCAAACCATAAAGCCAGCAATCAGGCTTGCCGTTTGCAAAAAAAGCTGTTTTTTTTCGATTGTCATTTCATTCCCCTTGGAGGTCAAATTCTTTGTCCTTAAAAAGCCTAATCATTTTAAACCGGTAGTATATTTCGAATTAAAAATACCACATGTTGAGAAAGGAAGAAAAGCCTATTTTAAAAATAATATTTTGTGGTTCTAAATATTCAAAAATAAAATCCTGACAGCTGTTAGCTTGTTTGTTAATATTGATAGTAGTATATTTTTCCTTGCATAATAATTTCGCTGAATCTTCGTAAGCGGGGGCAGCATTGCGTGGGAATCCACTTGGGGTGGGTCCCTTTCGAGAATAATGCATCTCTTAAGCATTTTTTTCAAAAGGGGAGGGAATTTTTAGTCCGGAATCCGACAGCTAACTCCGTTAGAGGCCTAGGAAAACGCTATTAAAAAGGCTGTTAACACCCAAGGTATACCCAGGTGTTTTTTGTTTTATAGGAATACATTCGGGGAGAAAGCAAAAAATACAATTACAGAACTGGAGTGAAAATGGTTGGGAGCACAAGAAAGTATTTCACTTATTATTTTTCTAGTTACATACGGATTTATTATTTCTGAAAAAATACATAGGACCATTATATCAATGATTGGCGCAATCCTTATGGTAGCACTCGGTGTACTTGACCAGGAAAGTGCCTTGCATCACATTGATTTTAATACAATTGGATTATTAATCGGAATGATGGTAATTGTAGGGATTACTTCTCAAACAGGTGTTTTTGAATTTATTGCTGTTTGGTCAGCACAAAAGGTAAAAGGAAATCCTGTCAGGATACTAGTGGCATTAAGTATATTCACAGCGATAGCTTCAGCATTCCTTGATAACGTGACAACTGTTCTGCTTGTTGTTCCTGTTACGTTAAGCATAACTGTTCAGCTTAAAGTGAATCCAATGCCATATCTAATTTCGGAAATATTTGCCTCAAATATTGGCGGCACCGCCACTATGATTGGTGACCCTCCCAATATTATGATCGGAAGTGCTGTTAAAAAGCTGACTTTCTTGTCTTTTATCAACAACCTTACGCCTGTCATTATCATTATAATGATTGTAACTCTATTTATTCTTACGCTCATATATAGAAAGCAATTAAAAACAACACCGCAATTAATAGACAGTTTGTTGGAAAAAGATCCTTTTGCAGAAATTCTAAACAAAGCACTTTTAAGAAAATGCCTTCTTGTTATTGTTCTTACAATAGGCGGGTTCTTTCTTCATCAATTAATAGGCATTGAAACAGCTACAATTGCTTTAGCAGGCGCATTTCTGCTTCTGTTGATTACTGGTGATAAGTATTTGGAAAAGGCACTTGAAAAAGTGGAATGGACAACCCTCTTCTTTTTTATTGGACTGTTTGTGATTGTCGGTGGCCTTGTTGAAACGGGATTAATAGCATCGGTTGCCAGAAAAGCAATGACTTGGACTGGAGGAGAACTGAAATCCACAACCATATTAATTCTCTGGATGAGTGCCATTGTCTCTTCCTTCGTAGATAATATCCCTTTTGTGGCCACCATGATCCCCATGATTAAAGAGATGGGGAATTTGGGTATTAACAATTTAGATCCGCTTTGGTGGAGTCTGTCTCTCGGTGCCTGTCTTGGAGGGAACGGGACATTGATTGGAGCTTCTGCCAACCTGGTGGTTGCGGGGCTTGCAGCAAAAGAAGGGCAGAAGATTTCCTTTGTTAAATTTCTTTTTATTGGTTTTCCATTAATGCTGGTTTCAGTTTTCATTTCTATGATTTATGTCTATCTCAGATATTTGCTGTAAAAAAATTATGATAGGGAAGTATGTTTATGCAGAGAAAAAAGTATTATCTTGATCCGCCGAAAATATTAGTTCTTGGATTCGCAGGAATCATTTTACTAGGAACTTTATTTTTAACTTTTCCAGTCTCGACAGTTGATGGAAAAGGGCTTCATTTTTTAAATGCCCTTTTCACTGCTACTTCAGCTACCTGTGTAACAGGTCTAGTTGTAGTTGACACTGGTACAACGTTTACTCATTTTGGACAAATAGTTATCCTTTCTCTCATTCAAATTGGCGGATTGGGATTTATGACATTTGCTACGTTGTTTGCCTTTCTTCTAGGAAAAAGAATTTCATTAAAAGAGAGGATCCTCCTCCAGGAATCCTTAAATAATCTTTCAATGGAAGGGATTGTACGTCTGGTAAGAAGAATTTTAATTTTTACTGCTGTAATAGAAGCAGCGGGGGCCCTTTTACTTTCGATTCGATTTTCTTTTGATATGCCAATTGGCAAAGCTATTTACTTTGGGATTTTTCATTCCATTTCTATGTTTAATAATGCTGGATTTGATGTTATGGGGAATTTCACCAGCCTCACCGCCTATGTAGAAGACCCGGTTGTTACACTAACGGTTTCCTCTCTCATTATACTTGGTGGCATAGGGTTCATTGTTATGAATGAAGTAGTTGAATACAAGCAGACAAAACGATTATCACTTCATACAAAGGTTGTTTTAATGTCGACCTTCTTATTGCTTGCAGGTGGTGCAGTATGTTTTTTCCTCCTGGAGTTTTACAACCCAAAAACATTAAAGCCGCTTTCTTTTTCAGGAAAAATTCTTGCTTCTATTTTCCAATCCGTTACACCGAGGACTGCGGGGGCCAATACCCTCAGTCTGTCTGATATGACTCAGTCTTCCACCTTTTTAACGATATTTTTAATGTTTGTTGGAGCCTCTCCGGGTTCAACAGGAGGTGGTATTAAAACGACCACCTTTTCTACCCTTCTGGGAGCTGTTTGGTCTCAGATTAGAGGGAAAGAGGATGTTATTTTTTATCGACAGAGGATTGATTATGAAACAATCTATAAAGCCTTGACAGTTACTTTCTGCGGTTTGTTCCTTGTTATGGTCATTACAATGTTTTTAACCATTACTGAACATGGAAAAGACTTTCTAATGATTCTTTATGAGGTTACCTCTGCCTTTGCTACAGTAGGTCTTTCTATGGGTCTTACCCCTGAATTGTCACATGTAGGAAAAGCTCTCATTATTTTTACAATGTTTGCCGGAAGAGTTGGTCCTTTAACAATTTTTTACGCTGTATCCATTAAACGATCACCTGATGCTTTCCGTTATCCAAAAGGAAAAATCATGATTGGCTAATAAGAACGGAGGAGGGAAAGTCCGTGATAAATTCGTATGCTGTTATCGGGCTGGGGAGATTCGGAACGAGTATCGCAACCAAACTTTCCGAGGCTGGGCAGGAAGTACTCGGTATAGATATTAACGAAGAAAGAGTGGAAGATGCCAATTCTGTGGTAACCCATGCCATGATTGCTGATACAACTGAAATAGAAGCATTAAAATCCATTGGAATTAGAAACTTTGATACTGTAATAGTTGCTATTGGAAATAATATTCAGGCAAGCATCCTTTCAGTTCTTCTCCTTAAGGAACTCGGAGTGAAGAAGGTTATAGCTAAAGCTTTAAATAAGCTTCATGGACAGGTCCTTTATAAAGTTGGTGCTGATTGGGTCGTTCACCCGGAAAGGGATATGGGAGAAAGAGTTGCCCATCAGCTTTTATCACCGAATGTACTTAATTTTATTGAACTTTCCGATAAATATAGTGTGGAAGAAATAAAAATTCCCGATTGTATGAGTAATAAATCACTTAGAGAACTGGATTTACGGGCAAAGTACAATTTAAGTGTTATTGCTATACGCCATAATAACACAATAAAAATTTCCCCATCCCCAGATGAAAGTATTGAAAGGGAAGATGTTCTTGTAGTTATTGGGGAAAATGCCGATCTGGCACGTTTTGCTAATATGACTGATTAATGAATGCATATGAATGAGGTAATGAAAGGCCCAGTAACGGTCTTTTGTTACCTCTTTTTTTATTTTATTTAAAAAAAGGCATCTGGCACTTGATAGTTGTCCAAACTTGTCCATTTAAAATGAATAGAATAATAAAAATAAAGGAGGTGAAAAAAATGAGAACCAATGATTATTACTTTAATCAAATGGCTGGCAGTGGAAATGGGTCTGTTTGGCCTAATAATAGAAGGGCAGAAGTTTCACCAGCCTCCACCAGTCAAAGTGACTGCCAGAGGCTGGCAAACATCATTGGCGGTGATGTTATTACAGCATCTCCAGCTTGTGTCGTTCAAAGGCTGCGAGATATAAATGCCACTATTTTAGGCCGCCGCACCCGTTCCCCATTAGCACTCCCATTTGCCTTATCCTTTGAAAACAATCGAAACGGAAGGACACTAAACCTTGGTGAGTCAGTTGTCCTGGAAAGAGAAATCAACCCATTCATGACTGCTCTGAGAAGAAGAGGTATTACAGTGACAGCTGTCCACAACCATTGGCTGTTTGATGAACCACGGCTGATGTATATGCATTGGGAAAAAGTTGGAGATCCATTCGATTTTGCTAGAAATAGTTATAAGGCTGCGAAGGAGGCTGGCCTTTTTTAGTAATCCCCATATTCTTTAAAATGTTTAAATCATTCATAAAGCCCAAAGCTGTGTTACCAGCTTGGGCTTTTTTTAGAGATTTTTTTGTGAAACAGCCCCTTCAGCAGAAGCTTGAAATGAGAATTGGATTAAAAAACGTTTGAGCGCGTTTAACCTGATTTGATAAGGCTACTAGATATATAGAACTAAACTAAAAGGAAGGGCGGGACAAAATGGACAGGTTAAATAAAATTTTTATGAGCGTTATGGATGACTCTGATCAAATTATCAAGGAAAGTCAGAATGCCGAAAATCCATTAGCTATTCTTATTCGGACTGTGCTGGAAGAACAAAAGGATATCTGTGGAAAACTTATTGATTCTTTACAAAGGAAGGAACAAGATTTTAAAACTTATAAGAAGGAAATTTCTATTTTATTTCATGACGATTCTATAGCTGATTCAACCTTTCGGGCATGGGGAAGAGCCATAACCTGGCAGGATGAAAGTGCAGCTGAGCATGTTAACGATTTAGATTTATTATTTCAGAGGATTAAAAAGAAACTGAAAGAAGCGGCAAAGGAGCTGGAAGATCAATTCGGTCAAGAAACGATTAAGTATGCTGTTCCAGAGTTATATTTGCCCAAAACACAAAGAGAGGGTGGTCAATAATGGCTTGGGAAAAAGAACGAGTTGATATGAATGTATATACTCAGGGAGAAGTTGATAAATGGGTTTACAGCACATGTAATATCTGTTCAGTAGGCTGCGGATGCCATATTGCTGTAAAAGATAATAAGGTTGTTGGGATTAAAGGTAATTCTAAGCACCCTATTAACCGAGGAAGACTAGGACCAAAGGGTGAAAATCAATGGCATGCAAACAATAGTCCGGACAGGCTGCTTACACCGATGATTCGGGATGCTTTTGGGCAGCTCGTACCAGCTTCATGGGAGGAAGCAATGGAACTTATTGTTCAAAAAGCAAAGGAAACGTTAAAAAAGAAGGGCGGTAATGGGATAGCTATTTATTCTACGGGTCAGGCTTTCCTGGAGGATTATTATACCATTGCAAAAATAGGACGGGCGGGTATTGGAACGCATCTTCTTGACGCCAATACAAGGCTTTGTACCGCTACTACAGAATTTTGCCTTTTACAATCATTTGGTTCAGATGGGGTTCCAGCCTCATTTGACGATGTTGATGAAACAGATACGCTATTCATGTTTGGGCATAATCCAGCTGAAACAGGAACTGTTCTATTTGAAAGAATCATAGAACGAAAAAAAAGAACAGGAAAGCCTTATATTATAGTAGTCGATCCACGAAAAACTCTTACTGCCCGAATGGCAGACTTGCATCTGCAATTGTATCCGGGAACAAACGTTGCATTATTGAACGGTCTCCAAAGATTAGTATTGGAAGAGGGGCGAGTCGACCACGATTTTATTGAAAACAATACAATCGGTTTTGAAAAGATGGCAGAGCCTCTTGGAGACTGGACTTTGGAACATACTAGTAAAGTTACAGGAATACCTGCTGGATTAATTAAAGAAGCAGCAGATATCCTTGGACATACGGACTCACTGGTAACAACTACACTTCAAGGAACCTACCAAAGCGCTGATGCCACAACGGCATGTGTAGCGATTAATAATCTGCACTTAATTAGGGGACTTATCGGCAAACCGGGCTGTGGGCCTCTCCATATGGCAGGACAGCCAAGCTCATCTGCCAATCGCACAGCTGGTGGCGTAGGTACTTACCCGGCAAACAGAAATTCAAACAATCCAGAACATATAAAAGAAATCGCCGAACTTTGGTACGTTAAGGAAATGGATTTGCCAGTAGGGCCTGAAAAAGGAATAGAAGAGCAAATTGATATGATGGAAAATGGTGAGATCGACTTTTTCTGGAACATCGGAACAAATCCAATGGTTTCTCTTCCAAATAGGGCCAGGGCAAGAAAGGCATTTGAAAAAACGTTTGTTGTTGTACAGGATCCATTTTTAACAGAAACAACAGTTGTTGCAGACGTCGTAATCCCAGCTGCATTATGGGGAGAAAAAGAAGGAACGATGGAAAATGCGGACAGGACGATTAATTTATTAAGGAAAGCAGTGGAGCCGCCTATGGGAGTGAAATCTGATTTTGAGATATTGCTTGATTTTGCCCATAGAATGGATTTTCAGGACAAGGAGGGGAATCCGCTGATCCAATATTCAACACCAGAAGAATGTTTTGAAGAATGGAAAAAGGTTTCAGCGGGAAGGCCTTGTGACATGTCCGGAATTACTTATGAGAAGCTAGAAAAATACAATGGATTAAGATGGCCTGTCACAGAAAAGGCCCCTGAAGGAACCGCCCGTTTATATTCTGATGGACACTTTCCAACAGAAACCTCCTATACTCAATCCTTCACAAAGGATCAGTTTACAGGAAGACCGCTCACGCAGGAAGAGTTTGAGGAATTAAATCCGAATGGAAGGGCCATACTCCATCCAACAAGATACCTACCTCCTGTAGAACAGCCAAATAAGAAATATCCTTTATGGGTGACAACAGGAAGGCTGGTCTGGCATTGGCATACAAGGACAAAAACGGGACGTTCTCCATACCTGCAGACTGCAGCACCTAATGGATATGCAGAAATTAATACAGAAGATGCTTTTGAACTTGGGCTGATAGAAGGTGAGAAGGTTAGGATTATTTCTCCAAGAGGGGAAATTGAAGTACCAGTAAGAATTGGAGAAACGGTTCAAAAGGGGTTAATCTTTGTTCCTTTTCACTATGGAAGCTGGCATAAAAAGGAGGCAGCAAATGCTTTAACTGCAGACTATACAGATCCTTTATCAAAACAGCCAACCTTTAAGCAGTCTTCGTGCAGGATTGAAAAGATGAGAGAGACTCATATAGTTGGAGAAAATGAAAATCTTCGGATGATTGCTGAACAATTTAGGACGAGTATTGAAGCTCTTCAAAAGGTTAATGGACTTGTTTCTCCTTACGAACTTCAGACAGGAATCAAGCTGGAGATACCTTTCTCTGTTGAAAATGTTCCTTTGCCTGAATATCTTCCATATAAATAAATTTTGTTGTGTATTAAAGCAAAAATAGACAACGCTTCCGTTTAACATCAGGATTGTAGCTACCTCGAGGGGCTAGGGGTGGAGTTTGACAGGCTCGCGGGTTGCCCTGTAAAAAAACGATTTCATTGTCTGGCCCTTCGACGTACAGGAAGTGCTAGTGCCGTCATCGCCACAGGACGTGGCCATTTTAGCCGGCAGCACTTGTCCAGGCCTGAACAAAGCGCTTCCGTTCTTCTTTCTCCTCGGTCGTTTACGATCAGGGGGCTCGTTTTTCTTGCTTTTCCCACTGAAGTTTCGCTTATTTTTGCTCACCTATTCTTCAATTTGCAACAATGTTTTAGAAAAGAGCCAATAAAAAACAATACCCTTTTTCTCAAGGAAAAGGGTATTGTTTTTAGCCTTTTAAATAGGGTGACAGTTTTTTTATTGTTTCTTCAAGTTTCTCTCCGTTTTTTTGAAACATCGTTTTTGCCTCCTGGCTTTGAGTTTGAAGTGAAAAACTCATCATATCTGCCTGGCATTTTTTTAGAGTGGCAAGCAAAAGAGGTCGCTGTTGAGGAGAAGGAACTTTAATTTTATCGTCGTAAATATCTACTGTCAGTTCCCCATAAGAATTAATTTGTCCCATAAAAACATTTGGTAAGGATAGATTCATTTTTTCCAGTTCTATTTCTAGCCAGCCCCGATTTTTTCCAGATGCCCTTAAAGCTTCATCAAGTATGCTTCCGTCCATTATAACTGTTTGTGGTTCCTTTTCATTGGCTGTTTTTAAATTTAAATCCTTTGGTGTTAATGGCTGATTCTCTTTTTTTAGCAAAACACTCAGATTTCCGCGAGGTTCAAGTACGGCAAATTCTACATCTGCAGTCCGAAAGATGTTTTTTTGCCGCAGCAATGCAGAGAGTTCATCAATGGTATACTTTTCTTTTTTTAAATTATCTTCGAGAATTTTTCCATCCTTAATGATTACAGCACCTCTTCCTTCCACAATATCCCGGAAGGATTTACTTTTTAAAGAAAAGACGTCAACCAAAAAAGTAAGGCCACCGAAAAAAAATATACCGACAGCACCATTAATCATACTTTCTTCGAGTCCTGTAATTGCTTCACCTGCAATGCTTCCTATGGTAATTCCTGAAACATACTCTAAAAAGGAAAGTTCGGAAATTTGCTTTTTGCCAAGCATCTTTGTCACAAGAAATAATATAATCATAAAAATAAAAGACCGTATGATGATATCGATCCATCCTGGCATACTTTTTCCACCTCCACTTTATGAGTTTTTATACTGAGGTTCTTCTCTTTGCAAGTTTTCCATCCGATCGGTAAGTTCTATATTTATTTCACTAATAGTTAGCATGGATTCATGAAAAACCTGACTCGCCTCTTCATGGTTTGAATTTAGTGCTAAGATCGAGAGCTGAGATTCAATCCCCTTTAGGCTGTATAGGCATTGTTTGACATTTGAAATTACAGTCATTATTTACATCCTTTCAAAATAGGCTGGCTGGCGCCAGCCTGTCAAAATTACTGTTTATATTGAGGCTCTTCTTGTTCCATTTCCTGAAGACGTGGCTCAAGACTTTCAATTATAGTTTGGGCCTGCTGGGCAGCGTTTTGGTAAAGCTGCTTTGCATTTTGATTATCGGTAGATAAGGCAAAAGTTTCAAAGCTTGCCTGGGCACCTTTAAGTCCGGCAACAGCTTGTTTTACCTGAGCAATAACAGTCATGGTTAAATCCCCTTTCATTTTTAACTTACAAATGTAGTATGGCGTTATTTTTCTAGGATATGTAAGCATAACTGAATACAAATATAATCCTTGCATTAAGTAATTAAAATGATGGAAAGCAGGTTTTAGGCAAATATTTTTCAAATTCTTCATATATTTAAGCTATACGGAGTTAAGGGGGAAAAATAGTGGCGAAACCGGGGAAAGATGATTTTGTTAATGGGTTTGTTCCGCATCACAATCATGGTTCTGTAGATTATACTTCGGTAAGCGAAGGGCATGTGCATCAATGTCTTGATATTACTTCACCACCAATACAGACACAGGAGGGAGGGCATGTTCACTATACCGAGGGGTATGTAATGTTTGAAAACGGACATACACACCATTATAAAGCTTATTCAGGCCCCGCTATTCCGGTAGGAAATGGTATGCACGTTCATTACTATGATTTTTACACTTCAGAAGATGACGGACATAATCACCATGTCAGAGGTGTGGATCATCCGGCTCCAGGCAATAAATAATTAAATAAATAAGAAAATAGAAATAGACAATTGGGCCCATCCAATTGTTTTTTTTGGGAAAAAATTATGCAAAATTGAAATTAACCCTGCAGATTCTTATAAATGATTATAGGATGTTATTCTGCTTTTTGAAAATTCAGCCTGTTATAGTGTCCATAATTTGTTTCTTTCTTTATAATTAAAGCATGCCTTTTGGGCGCTAATACATATAAAGGGAAGGGTTATATAATGATAGATCTTCGAAGCGATACAGTAACTAAACCAACGGAAGAAATGAGAAAAGCAGCCTATCAGGCAGAAGTGGGAGATGATGTTTACGGAGAGGACCCGACCGTAAAAAAGCTGGAGGAAACAGCAGCAGAATTACTCGGAAAGCAGGCAGCGCTATATGTAACAAGCGGTACACAAGGAAACCAGCTCGCCATCCTTGCTCATTGCATCCCTGGAAATGAGGTAATCTTAGAGGAAGAATCCCATATTTTTTATTATGAGTCTGGAGCTCCTTCTGCGCTTGCAGGGGTTCAGCTAAAAACCCTAAAAGGAGAACGAGGGGCGATGAATCCTGGTGATGTATTGGCCGCCATAAGGGGAGAAGACCAGCATTTTCCCGAAACAGGGTTAATTTGCCTCGAAAATACTCATAATCGTGCAGGTGGAGCTGTCATTCAGCCAAACAATATGAGAGAGATTTACATGATAGCAAAGGAAAACCATATTCCTGTACATATTGACGGTGCACGGTTGTTTAATGCGGCTGCAGCTCTTGGATGTCCTGTAACAGATTTTTCTAATAACAGTGACAGTGTTCAAATTTGCCTCTCAAAGGGTTTGGGAGCTCCTGTAGGTTCTTTGCTAGTTGGATCTGAGGAATTTATCCGAAAAGCCCGGAAATGGAGAAAACGCTTGGGAGGTGGATTAAGGCAGGCAGGAATTATTGCAGCTCCGGGATTAGTGGCCTTAACAACAATGCGGGACAGATTGGCAGAGGACCATTCGAATGCCCGGAAATTAGCGGAAGGAATAGGTAATATAGCGGGATTATGTGTTGTTAATAAAGTTGAGACAAACATAATTGTTGCTGATGTTAGCGGATTGAACATAACTTCAAATCATTTTGTAGAAAACCTGAAATCACAGGGTATTCTTGCCGGCACTTTTGGAGGCAGCCGTGTTAGGTTTGTTACTCATTTTGATATCAATAACGGTGTCATAGACAAGGCGCTTTCAGGAATAAAGCAAGCAGCACAAAAGTAGACAATAAGCAGATATAGAAAATTCTGAAAGAAAATGTTTGGACAGACTTTGAATATTTCACATTTCAAAAAGGAACGTTTCACTGATTTTGTGGCAGCCGGAAAAATTTTCTTGCTGCTTTTTTTCATTCCCGCTGTTCTTACAATTTTTATAGAGATGCGAACAAGGGGAATCAAAATATCTTATATAGTTACACTAAAAGGAAAACCCCTGAAAGCATTTTTTGGGTTTTCCATCAATAAGTGGGGAATATTAAATATCGTTATATGAGTTTATTTGTTGACACAACCTTTTGGCTATAGTTATAATACTTTCTTGTAAACCGTTTATTTCGTATGCGAAATGTTCGGATGTGTAATATAATCATACGAAAGAAGGGAGGCAGGCATGTACGCTTTTAATAACGAAATATTGGAATCATTTTCAGAATTAAACAGAGAGATTTATAAGCTGGTTAAAAAAGATGCAGACAGGGTTGGACTTACTGTTGTTCAATTAAAAACTCTTTATAGACTGCTGGATAATCCGGATAGCAGTTTAAGTGATTTAGCTGAAAAATTACGGCTGACAAACAGTACTGTTAGTGGAGTAATTGACAGGCTTGTCCAGCATGGGCTGGTCGACAGAGTTGTTCCGCCGGAGAACCGGAGGGCCGTTTCCATACATTTGACTAAAAAAGGGGAAGAAATTATCGAATCAGTATTATCATCCCCTGAATCTCTTATAATTCAAAGAATCAACAGTGTTATGGCACTGCCTGAGGAAGAAATCAAAAACTTATTAAGATTGCACGCATTGGTGCGGTCTAGGCTATCGATGGAGGAGGAATAACAACAGATGAATGCAAGAAGACTGGTTCTTTTAAACGTTATTTTATTAATCATTTTGGTAGGCGGTGGATTAGCTGCTTATTCCTATTACAATCGTACTGTGAACTATTTAAGTACAGATAACGCACAGATCTCAGGACAGCAAGTGACCATTGCTTCCCCGGCAAACGGCAGACTGATCGACTGGACAGGAAAAGTTGGGGAAAAGTTCAGCAAGAATGATGAAATTGGCTCAGTTATGGCGGCTGGTACAGGTACGGCTTCACCTTCAGAAATAAAAATTACTGTGCCTCAAAATGGAACAGTAGTGCAAAGTAATGCTGTAAAGGATTCTTTTGTGGGCGCAGGAACTCCGCTCGCGCAGATGTATGATCTCGACAACTTATGGGTTACTGCAAATATAGAAGAAACAAATATTAATGATCTTGAAGTTGGCCAGGATGTAGATATTTATGTTGATGCATTTCCTAACAATGATTTAAATGGAAAAATCGAAAAGATTGGCCTTGCAACTTCAGGTACGTTCTCTTTACTTCCGAATACAAATACATCTGGAAATTATACAAAGGTTACTCAGGTAATTCCTGTTAGAATTTCAATTGATAATTACAAAGGACTTGAACTTGTTCCTGGAATGAACGTGACAGTGAGAATTCATAAGTAGGTGATAAAATGGCAATTACTATCACGGTTTACGTTCTAATATGCCTTGCGCTGCTGGCTTTTTTGAATATCAGGCTAGTAAAGAGGAGAAGCAGATTAGAGAGGGAGGAAAGAAGGAAGCCATTCTTATCCTCTGACCCCACATTGGAATCAGAAATTTCTAATGACAATAATACTCTTAACGACCAAGTTGACGAGATGCTTGAAAATTCAGCGGTCACTGAACCAGCACTTGAATATGTTGAATCAAGGGCAGAACTAAAAGAAGCTGAATTAGGCAGAAATACGAAAACACGCCGTGATCGGGGAAATGAGACAGGAGATAACAGCGGAAACGGCAAAATACTTGCTGCTTTAATGCTTGGAGCTTTTGTTGCTATCCTGAATCAGACATTGCTTAACGTAGCAATTCCCCATATAATGGCAGATCTAAATATTTCTGCGAATACTGTTCAATGGCTTTCTACCGGATATATGCTCGTGAATGGAATATTTATTCCTGTAACAGCCTACTTAATCGAAAAATTCGGTACTAGAAAGTTGTTCCTAACTTCGGTGTTACTGTTTACGATTGGATCTATTGTTTGTTCAGTCTCGGCCAATTTTACAATGTTAATGGCAGGACGGGTAGTTCAAGCAGCTGGTGCCGGAATTATAATGCCACTTTTAATGACGGTCTTCTTTACCATCTTTCCACCTGAAAAGCGGGGAAAGGCTATGGGAATTATGGGCATTGTAATGATTTTTGCTCCTGCCATCGGTCCTACACTTTCAGGATGGATTGTAGAGCATTATTCATGGAGACTTCTTTTTGATGTTGTCATTCCTATTGGAATCTTAGATTTAATACTCAGTTACATGTGGATGCGGGATGTCACAGAAGTTACCAATCCAAAATTTGATTTTCCGGGTGTGCTTTTTTCAACACTGGGTTTCGGTTTTCTGCTTTACGGTTTTAGTGAGGCTGGAAATAATGGCTGGTCCAGTACAATAGTAGTGACTTCGCTCGTTATCGGTATCGTTTCTTTAATCGCTTTTACTTTCCGTGAGCTTACAACTGATAAACCAATGCTGGAGCTCCGGGTATTTAAATATGACATTTTCGCTTTAACGACGATTATAAGTATGATTATTAATATGGCAATGTTTGGCGCAATGATTTTGCTGCCAATCTACCTTCAGAATATAAGAGGATTCTCTGCATTTCAATCAGGTCTTTTGCTTTTGCCTGGTGCAATTGTAATGGGAATCATGTCTCCTATAGCTGGGGCGCTTTTCGATAAAGTTGGTGCAAGATGGCTGGCTGTAGTTGGTTTAACCATTACTGTTATCACAACCTGGCAGTTCAGCCACCTGTCTATGTCTAGCACATTCAGCCATATTTTATTGCTTTACGTTATGCGTATGTTTGGAATGTCCTTTTTGATGATGACGGTAATGACTGAAGGTTTGAATCAGCTTCCGCGTCATCTTGCTTCACACGGAACAGCCGCATCAAATACTGCCAGACAGGTTGCAGGGAGTATTGGTACCGCGTTTCTTGTAACGGTCATGACGACAAGAAGTGGAGCTCATTATGGAGGATACCTTAATACGATTACAACAGGTAATCCATTTATTGGCAGCAGGATGGCAGAAGTTGGCCAGGGGCTTGCAGCCATGGCTCATGTGCCGTCAGCTGCAGGAAATAGCCTTGCCGTTCTAACACTATACGGACAAACCATGAAACAGGCAACAATAGACGGGATTAACGATTCATTTATTGTTGCAACAGGAATAGCCTTTGTTGCGTTAATCCTCGCCTTTTTTATTAAAAGAGCTAAGGTTAAAGAACAATAAAAATAGGGTGTACCGGTGCTATATTCTTAGCGCTGGTACGGCCTATTTTTATTTTAAGCGAACCGTTCGACATTTTTCACTTATATATCCACCTTCAGAGAATATGCCCCAGTTTCCTCAAAGGAACTCCCCACTAAACATATCTTTGCCCCACGTGCTAGTGCATGACTTACTAGGAGCCTCAAAGTGATTCCCTTCAAGCATAGGAATTGTGTTTTCTAAAAGCAAAGAGTTCAACATTCCTATATCTGTGTATATACTTAGAAAAAGGGTGAAAGGTGTGGGGGTTTTTGAATCAACAAGCTATAGTTATTCCAGATCGGTCAAGGTCTGCTAATAAAAAACAACATAGGAAGCTTTCAAAAACTCAAATATTTCAACGGGCTTTGCTTATAGCTCTGGGAGCCACTTTAATGGGAGTCGGTCTTGAAATTTTTCTTGTCCCCAATAAGGTTATTGACGGAGGAATAACCGGTATATCCATTATGCTGTCATACATAACTGGCTGGAATTTAGGATTATTCATTTTTTTATTAAACATACCTTTCTTCTTTATTGGATATAAACAAATTGGAAAAACCTTTGCTTTTTCCACCCTATTCGGAATTTTAATTTTATCGCTTGTTACCGCACTTCTTCATCCTGTACCAGCCTTAACCGAGGATATTCTGCTCGCTTCAGTATTTGGAGGAATTATTTTGGGGATTGGTGTGGGTATAGTTATTCGTTATGGAGGATCATTGGATGGAACAGAGATTCTTGCTATTCTTTCGGAAAAAAAACTGCCGTTTTCCGTTGGGGAAATAATTATGTTTTTTAATTTATTTATTTTAGGTACTGCAGGTTTCGTCTTCACCTGGGACCGGGCAATGTATTCTCTAATTGCTTATTATGTAGCTTTTAAAACAATTGATATTACCATTACAGGACTAGATGAGTCCAAATCCGCATGGATTATTAGCGATAATGCTCATCAAATTGGCGAGGCTATACTTAACCGTCTGGGCAGAGGAGTTACTTATATTAATGGGGAAGGGGCCTATTCGGGGGACGATAAAAAGGTGATCTTTTGCGTTGTAAATCGTCTGGAAGAAGCAAAATTAAAAGAAATTGTTTCCGAAAATGACCCCTCTGCTTTTTTAGCAGTTTCCGATATAGCTGAAGTAAGGGGAGGGCGATTTAAAAAAAGAGACATACATTAGAGCTAGTTAGTTGGCAGATGAATAATCGGAAAATAGGGACAGTTTTCCGTGATCATCTTTTTCAAAGTTTTGAATAAATTTGATGGTGAAATTTCTAGTGTTAACCTTATTTTTGGAAGGATGCAGGGAAGATGAAAATGAAAAAAGCATTGGTATTAATTTATGACACATTTGCAGAATTTGAGATTAGTATACTCCTAACTTGTGTAAATTCGCCAGAATTTCAAGTGAAAACAGTTAGTGTTAATCCAGAGGGTAAACCTGTAACATCAGCAGGCGGAATGAAATATACTGCTCATTTGAATTTGGAGAAGGTGAATCCAAAGGAATATGAGATTCTTATTATTCCTGGAGGTAATCCTTTCCCTCTCCTTAAAAACCAGCAGTTAACGAAAATTATAAGAGAATTTTACGATCTAAAAAAACTAATAGCCGCTATTTGTGCAGGCCCCTCCTTGTTATCTTCAGCGGGTATTCTCGAAAATATAAAGTATACAACCTCTCTTACCGAGGCGAACGCAGAATATAGCAAGGTAATGGTTTGGGGAAATAAGCAAAAAGACTTTTTGGTTTCAGATAATAGAGTCATTACTGCAACAGGATCTAATTATTTGGATTTTACAGAAGAGGTATTAATTCATTTGGGTATTCATTCTAGAGAAGAAACAAATCCATTGGAATATTTCCGGGTACCATCTGGAACCTGATAGCACGGAATATTAAATGGCGTATATAAGGAAAATATGTCAAAAAATGAAGAAAAAAATTGAAGAAATGAGCGGGTTTTGTCGGTCTATGCGCTTGCCCTGGAAATAATTTTAGGAAACTTTCAAACTAAACAGAAAAAAGATGGCAACTTAGAGCCATCTTTTTTTGCTTTAAAAAAGAAGTTCGAATACTTCATTCAGTTCATATGTTCTTTTTTCATCCTGTTCATCTTTTGCATACTGAATTTCCCTTTTTAGGATTCCATTTAGAAAATCGATTTCTTTTGCAGTTAAATGTCTTACAAAGTCGCCTTCCGAAGCATAGTTATGATTCATAAGTTTATGTAATAGATGCTGGCCTAAAGAATTGTCTTCCGAATAATTCGAAAGGGTTTCCCTCAAGTAGCCGAGTGTTTTATCCATATTGTCACCTTCCTGTTAAACCAGTTTATCGAACATACCTATTTTTATCCTTTTTCCTCTCAATTATTAACCTGCTTTTTAATTCTCGGCTATAGACCTCCGATTCATTCGAAACCCTTAGCTTTTTTTCGCTCAAGTCTTAGAAATAATAAATCACCGAAGTAATAGCACAATCGCCTATTTTAGAATATTTTATTGTAGAGGTTAGGGGAGGTGGGGAAATAGTGAGTTATTTATATGTAGCTCTCGGTGATTCTTTATCGGCAGGAGTCGGAACATCTTTATTTTCGCCGGGGTTCGTACAAAGATATAAAAGAATGGCTGAATATGTTTTGGAGGAACCTGTATTTTTAAGGGTATTCGCTTATCCAGGATATAAAACTGCAGCCATTTTAAAAGAAATGAAGAAGAATTACATTAAGGAATCAATTATAGAAGCAGATATCATCACAATCACAGCTGGTGGAAATGATCTTATTTTTGCAGCAAGGCAATATCTTACAGACAAAAATGAAGATGATTTTAAAAAGGCATTGAAATTAGGCATCAGTAATATGACGAAAATACTTGATACCATTCATAATTGGAAAAAAGAAGCTGATCGTCCATATATCATTCGCATGGTGAATTTATATAATCCAATTCCAAAAGAAGAAATAGCGGCTAAGTGGGTAGGAGAATTTAATAAACACTTAAAGACACTTGCTATTTTAGAACATGTTCGAATTGCAGACATCCAAAAAGCATTTAAGGGTTACGAAAGTGATTTTTTATCCATTGATGGCATCCATCCTAATGACATGGGATATGACCGTATTGCAGAGCTCTTAAATAGGCTTGGATATAAAGAACTTCGAGACACTGAAGAGGAATAGATGAGGGTACAACCTGTACCCTCTTTCTATTTTCAAAAGGATATGTTAAAAACTCATGGTTGATTTGGCTCAAAGTTTGTTGGAAGCTAGGGGTGCGAGATTCAACAGATCTAGGGAGAGACCATTCAAACGCCCATCGCCGCGGAAGCTCCGAACCGTTTATGGGAAGAGACCTTTTAGAAATCACAAGACCATTTAACAAATAATAACAAAAATAAAATAGCTCATTTCAGCATACTGCTGAACTTAAAGCAGAAAATAAAATGACTAGAAAGACTTTAAGAAAAGGTGGAAGAAAGTTGCCAATACAAGTAGTGAAAACAGTACCGAATTGGTTTACAATTGGGAATTTATTATCAGGAATTTTTTCTATAACTTTAATTATGAACGGTTTCTTTCGACTGGCAGCAGTTTTTATTTTCTTCTCAGCGTTTTTAGACCTTTTTGATGGACGAATAGCGAGAAAACTAAAAGTGAATAGTGAAATAGGTGTTGAATTGGATTCGCTTGCAGACATTGTAAGTTTTGGTGTAGCACCTGCCATCCTGTTTCATACTCTTTCTGATGGATCATGGATATCCTCAATTGCCTTTATGTTTTTTCCAGCCATGGGAGCCTTAAGACTCGCAAAATTCAGTGTAAAACCAACTGTAGGCTACTTTTGTGGAATACCCATAACATTAGCAGGGTTAATAATGGCAGGAATGGGACTGTTTTTATATAGCAACCCTTATATTACCTTGCTTCTGGCAGGATTAATGGTAAGTCCGATAAGAATCAAAAAATTTTAAGAAAGCTTTAGTTTACTGGCCATAAAAGGACTGCCTATAGAGGTAGTCTTTTTGTTTTAAAAAAATGGCGCTTTCCTAAGAGAATGTGCAATTTGAAGAGACTGTTGCAATAATAAGCGAGACTCCTCGAAAATGCCTTCACCTTTCTTCTTTCGGAGATGATTCACCGATACAATCTCAACGTCCTGTTGGAAAAGTAAGCCAGACTCGCAGATTGCCCGCGGAAAGCGAGCGCCGTGAGCGAAAATAATCAATCCAGTTTAACGATTCAAAAAAGAAGGTATTTAAAAATAGATAGCGAATAGTTATCAAATAGCTAGCAAATTCCTATCAACATGACCAGGAGGAAAAGAACATGCAAGAGGAAAACAGAATTCAACTAAACGTAAGAATTAAAAAGGAAACCTCTAATAAGCTGGACGAAATTGTCCAATATTATCAGGATAATACGAAACTTGGCAGAATATATAAAAGTGATGTGTTAACCGATATTATTGAAAAATCTTATGAAGTTATGAATAAACAGAAAAAAGTGAATCGCAGATAATACTGGGGGAAACTATGGATGTTTAAAATCGACATGGAAACACGAACAGCTTTCATCCATTAGGCAGGTAAACAAGCAACCTTTTGGGCGTGAAGGGAAGTAAATTTTGTTGAAACAATCAGAATTTCTGAATTTTTCAATACCGGTATATCTCTTGTTGCTTAGATGTGAAGATGTTTTCATGGCTATAGAATTAAGGAAAGATACATTAAAGATATTACCGGACGGGTCTATTATCCAGAAACCTTTAATAATGAATAACTAATTTGGAAACACAATGTGTTTCTTTTTTATGGAGTAATTCTGCTTCAGCATTTTAAAGTCAAATGAAATTATTCCGGAACATTCCCAGTGTATCAAAAATAAGATAGTGAAGAGATACACTGGAGGTGATGCAATGGCAGTCGTAAGAGCCAGACAATCCGATATTGATTTATTGGCACGTTTATTAAGAGCGGAAGCTGAAGGCGAAGGAATCCAGGGGATGATGGCCGTAGGAAATGTTGGCATCAACAGAATAAGGGCCAATTGTTCTGATTTTAAAGGGTTAAGAACAATTCCTCAAATGGTATACCAAGCACATGCATTTGAAGCTGTTACACATGGTTATTTTTATCAAAAGCCAAGGGAGCAAGAAAGAAGACTAGCCCGAAAAGCAATAAACGGGCAAAGAATTTGGCCAGCTAAATATAGTTTATGGTACTTTAGGCCACAAGGGGAATGTCCATCAACTTGGTATGATCAGCCATTTGTTGGGAGATATAAACTTCATTGTTTTTATGAACCAACCGGAGAAGAATGTCAAAACGTTTATAGTACTTTTTAAAAGGGAAAAGGAGCCAGGATATAGGCTCCTTTTATTAGTGTTTTTTCAGGTAACATATTTTAAGGAATTTAATACAAAGGGTGCCCTAATTATGCTATTATTGCAGAATAGTTTAATTTAAAGGGGGATACGAAAATGCTCGAAGCCCTTCTCATTTTTGCGCTTCAAATTATCTATGTACCGGTATTAACTCTTAGAACCATCCTGCTTGTAAAAAATCAAACCAAATCAGCAGCTAGTGCAGGACTTTTCGAAGGCATCATTTATATTATTAGCTTGGGAATTGTCTTCAAAGATCTATCCAACTGGCTGAATATCGCAGCTTATGTACTGGGTTTCAGTGCGGGGCTTTTGCTTGGGGGCTACATTGAAAGGAAACTTGCCTTTGGTTATGTTACATACAATGTAAGCCTTCTTGAGCGGAGTGATAAATTGGTTGAAACCCTCAGGGAAGCAGGTTTTGGTGTAACTGTATTTGTAGGTGAAGGCATAAATTCCAATCGGATCCGCCTGGATGTTGTTGCAAAAAGATCAAGAGAAAAGGAATTTTTAAAAATTATAAATGAAATTGCGCCTAAAGCCTTTTTGGTGTCTTTTGAAATACGCTCATTCCAAGGTGGTTATATGACCACTCGAATGAAGAAAAAAGCAAAAAAATACCAAGAATCCGGTTCATAAACCGGGTTCTTTTTTTTGATTAAATTTAAATAACACTCAATCGTTGATATTTCTAATCGGGCTTTAGCCCCCAGCGAGTGTTCATTACTGGCAAGCTTCGTTGAATATCTTACACATATATGATCGGCAGCTAGTGTCCCAACCACTCCTTCTCACATAAGTCAACATTGAATTGCTAGGCACCTCGTGTTTCCTTTATCACAGTCGAAGCGGAGGCACATAGGATGCGGATCAGAAAGACATTTCCACGAAACTGGGCGACCTTAGTCTTTCTGCAAATGGCCATACGTCGCATAGTGCGTGCTTACGCTTTTTAAGTTGGAAAATTATTCTTGTAAAATGTTTGCTAACTTGCTTGATAAGGGTATAAGTTATTAGCTTTATTTCAAGATAAAGAAAAAGAGAAGTGAGGGGAAAAGATGATTACCTTTGAGCATGTTACAAAAAAGTATCCAAATGGCCTGGAAGTCTTAAAGGATATAAATTTCCATATTAATAAAGGCGAGTTCATTGCTCTAATAGGGCCAAGCGGCAGCGGTAAAACGACGACAATGAAAATGATCAACCGCCTTATCGAACCTACTAATGGAAAAATTCTAATAAATGGGGAGGATATTTCTAAACAGCACCCTGTAAAGCTGCGAAGGAATATCGGTTATGTGATTCAGCAAATCGGTTTGCTGCCTCATATGACAATCGGGGATAATATTTCCCTTGTTCCTAGACTCAAGGGCTGGGAGAAAAATCAATATGATAAAAAAGTAGATGAGCTGCTGGATTTGGTGGGATTAGATCCAAAAACATTCCGGGATCGGTATCCTGCGGAGTTGAGTGGCGGTCAGCAGCAGAGAGTGGGTGTTGTCAGGGCGCTTGCCGGAGAGCCGCCCATTATCCTGATGGACGAGCCATTTAGTGCACTCGACCCAATAAGCCGGGAGCAGCTGCAGGATGAAATGGTTAAATTGCAGGAAACAATTAAAAAGACAATTGTGTTTGTTACTCATGACATGGACGAGGCAATCAAAATAGCAGATAAAATTGCCATTATGAATGAAGGAAGAATTGTTCAGTTCGATACACCTGAACGAATTCTTCGGCATCCTGCTGACGATTTTGTCAGAGGCTTTATCGGTGAAAAAAGGCTGGAAAATGGAGTTTTAGATATACCGACAGCAGAGGATCTTATGATAAGCA
The DNA here is from genome assembly GCF_058790155.1 of Neobacillus sp. FW104-15D2. Classification (NCBI taxonomy): domain Bacteria; kingdom Bacillati; phylum Bacillota; class Bacilli; order Caryophanales; family Bacillaceae; genus Neobacillus; species Neobacillus sp. FW104-15D2. The sequence goes on along the minus strand of NZ_JBYTCJ010000016.1, from coordinate 57,624 downwards.
AGCTTGTTACAGCACGTCCTGGCCGAGGTCTTGCAGAAGCTTTGAAAATTATGAGAAGCTCACGGGTTGATAGCCTTCTTGTAACAGATAACGAACACAGACTTCTTGGAATTGCTCCCCTTGAAACAGTCCAAAGATATTTTGGAGAAGAAGATAAAACCCTTAGAGATATTATTAACACAAATTATAGTACAGTCGAACGAAGTACCCCTTATACAGAAGTTGCGGAGATTTTTGCTATGGAAGGTTCCACATTCATCCCTGTCCTTGAAAATGGAAAGCTTTCGGGACTTATTACGCGTGCGACAATGATGCGAGGTCTGGCTGGAATTAATACAGAACCTTCACAGAAAGGGGGCCAGATCAATGAATAACTTCTTTTCAACATTAGGTGCAACCTTTCGTGACCGATGGCCTGATATAGTAATTGGCTTAAAAGAACACTTATTTTTATCGCTTGTTTCTATTCTTATTGCAACAGCAATTGCAGTGCCACTGGGAATTTATATTTCGAGAAAACGAAGGCTGGCAGAACCGATTATCGGAGTTACATCCATTTTTCAGACAGTTCCAAGTCTTGCCCTATTTGGTTTTCTATTGCCCTTGTTTGGTATAGGTAACACAACTGCGATTATTGCTTTGACCATATATGCGCTTCTTCCTATCTTACGGAATACTTACATTGGTATTACTGGTGTTGATGCTTCAGTTATTGAAGCAGGGCGTGGAATGGGAATGACTAAAAACCAAATCCTCCGGATGATTGAACTGCCATTGGCTTTGCCTATTATTATGGGTGGATTGCGTACAGCAACTGTTTTGACTATAGGAGTGGCCACCTTGGCTGCCTTTATCGGGGCGGGGGGACTTGGGGATTTGATTTACCGCGGATTGTCCACTGCAAGAAACGAATTAGTTCTTGCAGGGGCTATTCCAGCAGCGCTCCTTGCGCTTTTATGTGACTGGATTTTAAAAAGAATCGAAATTGCAACTGATCCAAAAAGCAAAAAAAAGGTTTCCTTAAAGAAGATTGGTTATATTGCACTTCCAGTAGCTGCACTTTTGTTATTCTTTGCCTTTAAGGGTGAAGCGCAGGATGATGCGATAGTAATATCAGGTAAAAAGTGGACGGAACAATACATCCTGCCTCATATTTTAGAAGAATATATTAAAGCTAAAACTGATTACAAGGTTAGAGTGGATGAAGGTATTGGAGAAACTCCCATTTTAACAAAAGCGATTCAAAAAGGTGACATAGATGTTTATGTTGAATATACAGGAACAGGTCTTCTGACGGTTCTGAAGGATAAATATACGCCAGGAATGGACGCAGACCAAATTTATAATAAAGTTAAAACCAGATATGATAAAAAGTACCAGCTCGAATGGCTAAAGCCTTTTGGCTTTGAAAATACGTATGCCATGGCCTTAAATCCTGAAACTTATAAAAAACTAAACATTAAAACTGTTTCTGAACTGGTTTCTCACTCATCTGACCTTGTTTTAGGGGCGCCAACAGATTTTTATGAACGAGAAGACGGTTATCCTGCGCTTTCAAAAACATACGGACTGAATTTTAAAAGCAAAGAAAGCCTTGATGCAAACCTCATGTATACGGCTGTGAAGGAAGGGGATGTTCAGGTTATCCCGGCTTTTACTACTGATGGACGTATTCCGCGTTTCCATCTGGGTGTTTTAAAGGATGATAAAAAGTACTTCCCGCCCTATTATGCAGCACCGATTGTGAGGAAGGATACACTAGAAAAATATCCTAAGCTTGAAAAAGTGCTCAACGAACTGGAAGGCAAAATTACAAATAAAGATATGGCCGAAATGAATGCACGTGTTGATCTTGATAAAGCTGATCCGAAACAGGTTGCACGAGATTTCTTAAAAAAGAAAGGTCTTATAAAGTAAAATTCATCATTTCCGGGAGTATGGATCTCCCGGAATTTTTATTTTTTTATAATTGGAGGTAAACTACTCAAAAAAGGGTGATAGTATGAACCGTGCCGGCCGATATGCAGCTTCTGACCATTCAGATCCGATTGAGCTTCTTCATATTATTTACGAGCTGCCTGAGAAAGACAGAATGCTGATGTGGGTGGAGGGATATATTGATTTAGTTATTGAAAAACTTCCGGATTATGCAAAAGACATTCTCACTTCGAGAAAGGAAAAATGGGAAGATACAAAGGAATATATAAAGGAACAAGTTAGGGAAATAACGGAAACAGAAGATTATAAGGATGCCGAAAAGAAAACAAGAAAAGAGTTTGCTTTATTTGTAATGTCAAATTATCGGGAGTTGCAAAGCCTGTTATTTGCTTCATTTGATGGGAATATAAAAGAAAGTGATATTCGCAGGTATGTTTACAGGCGCCGATTCAGCGGAAGAAATAAGTATAGATAAGAGGTGAGGAAGATGGATTTTATACAGGATCACTTAAAAGATAATTTAAAAATTCTCTTTGTAGGTTTTAATCCCAGCTTACGGTCCGGGGAATCGGGACACCATTATGCCAACCCTAATAATCGATTTTGGAAAATCCTTCATTTATCCGGTTTAACACCAAGAAAGTTTAAGAATGAAGAAGATTATAAACTGCTGGATTTAGGATACGGATTAACCAATATAGTATCTCGTCCCACAAAGGCTGCAGATGAAATTACGAAAGAGGAATATAAAGAGGGAGCAAAAGAACTTCAGGCAAAAATTGAGAGATATAAGCCGATAGTCGTTTGTTATGTGGGGAAGGGTGTGTATCAGGAGTTTACCGGAAATAAAAATGTACCTTGGGGGCCGCAGAAAAATCCAGCAGTTTCTGGGACATTTGATTTTGTAGCACCGTCATCAAGCGGCCTGGTACGAATGAAAGTTGAAGAGGTAGTGGATATTTATAAACAGCTGCTTACGGTATTAACATAATAAATTTTGAAGAAAAATATCTTCTAAAAGAATTTCCATAGCCTTATCTCTATTAGCTTTTTCGTGTAAATAAGTATGTCTTGCTGGTTTAATGCGGGGAGACAGATTGATTGCTTCTGTTAATTCTTCTCTTTTGATCGGAAGAGTTTTAACATAATCAAAGAAACCGGTTCTGGTGAAAATTTTAAAAATTCTTTCTACACGGTGATTTTGTACCTTTGCCCATTTGTTCTTCAAATTCCCAATCATATAAAGCGGTAATATTTGAGACTAGATCACCAATACCTGCCAAAATGAATCTTTCTGGTGCACTCAATAATATGTCTATATCGGCAATAATCCTAAAAGGGACACTTGCGGGTATTGTTTTTTTTTTACCTTCGACCATGAGAGAACAATTTCGGCTGGCAAAACCGTCATTGGATGATGAAGTCGGAATGCTAATAAAAGGCCAATCCCTTGTATGAGCAATATATTTTCCGCAGTCAATGGTTAAGCCGCCACCTACAGCCAGAACGACATCATAATGATCTAAAGAGAAAGCAAGTTTGATTAAATTTTGAACATCCAAATCAGAAGGAAGTGTAAAGAAGTCGGCTTTAATAGCCTTTAGTGATAGAGCGACTCTGTTTTTAAATGAATCAAAGGTAAAATCATCAAAAATAAAAAGAGCTTTTTTGAAGCCATATTTTCTTAAGGCTTCCTCCATTTCGGATATTGCATCATTGTGAATCATAAGGATAGCTGGTATAGGAATATTGATCATTGAGTTTGACATTAGGATATTAGCCCTTTGTCGACAAGATAGGTTTCAACTTCCTTAAAGGAATTAACAGCAATGAAAGGTATGTCTTTTTCAGCCAGCAAATCCTTCAGATCGCTTTTAGCAAAGGTCACATCTGCAAATTCTGCCGGGTGGGAATCCGGCTCGCTGTCCCCAATAAAAAATACTTGCTCGTACTTTTCTTTTAACATCTGGATTACTTTGGATTTATCAATGCCGTAACGCTTAGAATAATAGGGGCTGTTTAAATCCAGTGTCAAGTGGACATTGTTTTCATGAAAAGACCCATTATTAGAAAAAACTTTTACATTCTCAATACCATACTTTTTTAAGGTTTGATATATATAGTAATCAGTACCGGCACTTAGGATATAAAAATCCCCGCCATTTTCCTGAACCTTTTTAATAAGGTATGGAACGTATTCATCAATTGGAATGGTATGAATATCATTGATGATTTGTTCTTCCTTTTGATTAATAGACTTAAAGACAGTCTGCAGAAAGTCAATATCAAGGATTTCTCCTAATTTCCACTGCTTATATAAGTTTTGTCCCTCTGGAAAATACTTTTCAATTACCATCCAGTAAAAATCCTTATTTGAAATAGTTCCATCAAAGTCAGATACAAATGCCCATTTTTTCATAATTATCCTCCAGATATAGGTTACAAAGATTTGTTTACCATTATAACAAGTTGAAAAAGAGTTGCGTAATAATTAGAGGAAAATGAAAAAAACGGCCGGAATGTTGCGCCCGGCCGTTCGGTATGTATGATGCCAGCTAAGCCGGCACCAGCCTCTTCCGTCCGAACTGGTTAAGTGTCCCGCAACAAGCGAATGTTCGGAAGAGGCTTTCTTATTATAACACGAAAAGCAGTTCAAATGCACGCTGCTTTCTTCTGTCAGAAAAAAGTGGTATGATTAGTTGAATTTGTTATTCTAAGGAGATGAAAACTTATGGCTAAAAAAGGATACATATTGATGGAAAACGGCGAAAAGATTGAGGTTGAATTTTTTCCAAATGAAGCTCCAAATACAGTAGCTAATTTTGAAAATCTGGCTAACTCAGGTTTTTATGATGGTGTTGTCTTTCACCGGGTAATCCCAGGCTTCGTATCACAGGGCGGCGATCCAACTGGCACAGGAATGGGTGGAAGCGGCAAAACAATCAAATGTGAAACAGAAGGTAATCCGCATAAACACCTTGCAGGATCTTTATCAATGGCTCACGCAGGAAGAGATACTGGTTCTTCCCAATTTTTTATTGTCCATGCGCCACAGCCACATTTAAATGGAGTTCATACAGTTTTTGGACAAGTAACATCAGGCCTTGAGACTGCTAAGAACATGAGAAACGGCGACAAGATGAAAGAAGTAAGAGTATTTGATGAAGAGTAATCTCATCTAAGAGAGAGTTTAATTACTCTCTCTTTTTTTATTGTTAAGAAACATTAAGAACCTTTTTCCCATCAAGAAAGGGTGCAGATTTCCCTCACTTTTTTGTAAAAGGTAAATACTATTTAAAAACAGTCGTTCTAAGAAATTATACTAATTCTGTTAGACAAAATTACCTGATTTAAGTTAGAATTTTAATAGTAAGGTAAACGATTAAGTAAATGGGAGGAAGGCAAATGTTAGGTGCAATTGAAGCCGGAGGAACTAAGTTTGTTTGTGCTGTTGGTGATAAATCCGGAAAAATACATGAGCGAATCCAAATTCCGACCACAGTTCCTGGGGAAACCATCCCTCAGGTAATTGAATTCTTTAAAAGATTTGAGATTGAGGGAATTGGAATTGGATCATTTGGCCCTATTGACATAAATCAGGATAGTCAAACCTATGGGTACATTACTTCTACACCTAAAACAGCCTGGAAGAATTATCCCTTTGTGCAAGCTATAGAAGAAGCTTTTCGCGTGCCTGTAGGGTTTAATACAGATGTAAATGCAGCTGCGTTAGGGGAAGCAACCTTTGGAGCTGCTAAGGGTCTGGATAGTTGTCTTTACATAACAGTTGGAACAGGAATAGGTGCAGGAGCTGTTGTTCAGGGGAAGCTGCTTCAAGGGCTTTCGCACCCAGAAATGGGACATATTTTGGTGAGGCGGCATCCTGAGGATCTATATAAAGGAAAATGCCCATATCATAACGACTGTTTGGAAGGTCTGGCAGCTGGCCCTGCGATTGAAGAACGCTGGGGAGATAAAGGGATAGATCTGGTAGAACGACAGGACGTTTGGGAAATGGAAGGATATTATATTGCTCAGGCTCTTATGCAGTACATCCTTATCGTTTCTCCCAAAAAAATTATTCTTGGTGGCGGAGTAATGAACCAAAAGCAGGTTTTTTATCCAATTTATAAATTTTTGGAGCAGCTGGTAAATGGCTATGTTAATTTGCCGAAGCTTTCTGAATATATTGTAAGCCCAGGATTAGGAGACCAGGCTGGAATCGTTGGTTCCTTGCTTTTAGCCCAAGAGAAACTTCTTGAGATACATAAATAATTATTAGGGGGATTCATTTTGCAGCCTTTATTTTTAAAACCTGTTTTTAAAGAACGAATTTGGGGCGGAACTGCTCTAAAACAGGAATTCAATTATGATATACCAAATGACCACACAGGTGAATGCTGGGCAATATCTGCTCATCCCAATGGCCCTTCCGTTATTGAAAACGGACCATATGCCGGGCTCACACTGGATAAGCTTTGGAACACGAATCCTGATCTTTTTGGACATCCAAAGGAAGATGTTTTTCCTCTGCTGACAAAAATTCTTGATGCCAACATGGATTTATCTGTTCAAGTTCATCCTGACGATCTTTACGCAAAAGAACATGAAAATGGTGAACTTGGAAAAACAGAATGCTGGTATATCATTGACTGTAAAGAAGATGCGGATATGATTTTTGGCCATACCGCTAAAACAAGGGAAGAGTTAATCGCGCTGACGAGTGAAGGAAAATGGGAAGACCTTCTTCAAAGGGTCAAAATAAAGCCGGGTGATTTTTTCTTTGTTCCGAGCGGTACGATCCATGCGCTATGTGAAGGAACTCTGGTGTTAGAAACACAGCAAAGTTCCGATACAACGTATAGAGTATATGATTATAATCGCAGAGATTCAGAAGGGAACCTTCGAGATCTTCATATTGAACAAGCCATTGAAGTGACAACAGTTCCACACGAGGGAAATGTAAGTTCATCTAAAGTGGAAAAAAAGGACAATGCCACTATCACTACTTATGTAAAGTCTGATTTTTTTTCAGTATATAAATGGGATATAGATGGGAAGGCTTCTTTTGATTTTAATGATAAGTACTTGCTTTTAAGTGTAATTAAAGGTAAAGGGGTACTAATTCATCAGGGAGAAATATATTCAATAACTAAAGGAACACATTTTATCATTCCAGTTGGATTTGGTGAATTTGAGCTCAAGGGCGAGTGTCAGCTGATTGTATCTCATCCATAAAATTAGAAAAGACAGGAGTGGCAATGTTCCCATCCTGTCTTTTTTAATGTTTATATACTTATTAGTAATTTAAAAACTTTACGCAAACAGGATATGGAACAGTTACATCCGATTGCAGCAATGTAAGTTTGCCAGTTTCCGGATCACGGACATAAAGAACAAGATTATGTGATTCCTGATTGGAAGCAACAATAAATCTTTCTGAAGGATCTAAGGTGAAATCTCTTGGCCAGTCTCCTTGGGTTGAAACAAGTTCTACAAATTCAAGTTCTCCGGATTCTCCGGACACCTGGAAAACGGCAATACTGTTATGGCCCCTGTTTCCAGCATAAACAAAGCGGCCATCAGATGAGATATGGATAGCACTACCCTGATTGTTTTCAGTAAAATCAGCTGGCAGTGTAGAAATATATTGTTTTACTTGGAATTGACCGTTCTCTGAGTCATAGTCTAATACAATTACTTCGGAACTAAACTCAGTCATAACGTATGCAATTTTACCATTTGGGTGGAAAGTTATATGGCGTGGACCACTGCCGCCCTTGACCTGAAGCCTGCTCACTTCAGTTAATTTTCCATCCTGATTAAGATCATAGGTTATGATGAAATCAGTTCCTAACTCTACTACTGCAACATATTTCTCGTCAGGAGTGACGCCTGCAAAGTGAGTATGAGGTTTTTCCTGACGTGGATCGGGTCCTGAGCCCTCATGCTTGTTAATTGATACAGCGGAAGAAATTGAACCGCTTTCAGAATCTAATAAATAAGAAACTACTTCACCTTTATGATAATTTGCACTGAAAAGATATTTTGATTTACTATCAAGGCTGACATGACAAGGTGATGCTCCTTCTAAAAGCTGGGAATTGATTCTTGCTAAGTCTCCAGCTTTATTAATACCGTAAGAAGCCACTCCTCCCTGGTCTCCTTCTTTCTCTACCGCATAAAGAAAGCGATTATCACTGCTGATATTAACATATGTAGGATTTTCTAATTCCGCAGCTACATTTACGTCTATTATTTTTTTTGTATCAGTATCCAGTGTAAAAGAATAAACTCCTTTACTTTCACCCTTCGTGTAGGTACCAATATATCCAATGAATTTTGACTCTGAAGTCATTAACCTTTCCTCCTATGGATAAGTTTTTTGTTCGTTTTATTTTATCATATTGCAGTAAGATTATTAATTTTGCTGATTCTCTTTTAAAATGTTATCGCACTATGATAGGGAAAATTTCACTATTTTTCGATAAAATAAGCTATTATTAATATAAATACGATCAATATTTTTGCTTAGGGTGGTCCTTTCATGAACAAATACGAAGCCATTTCGGCTGAAATGAGAAACAGAATTAAAGAAAAAAAATACTCTATCGATCAGCCGATTCCAGATGAAATCTCTCTTGCTAAGGAATTTGGATGCAGCAGAATGACAATGAAAAGAGCGCTCGATATACTGGTAATGGAGGGGCTTTTATATAGAAAGAGAGGCCACGGCACCTTTATTGTTCGGTCTGCCATACAAAATAGCAGAGTTAACGTTGCTAGCAATGAGGCAATGGGTTTAACCAATTTGTTAAAAAATAAAAACATTACAAGCAAAGTCATTAATTTCGAGGTTCAGTTTCCAACGGAAGAAGTTGCCGCTCACCTGGCTATTGATACAAAATCTCCCGTCTATTATCTAATCCGGGTAAGACTTGTTGATGGGGAACCTTATGTTATGGAAAAAACCTATATGCCTACAAAGCTTATACCGGGAATAAATGATGAAATATTAAATGGTTCTATTTATGAACATATAACTGAAAACCTAGGCTTAACCATTGCGGGTTCTCATCGTAAAATCCGGGCCGCAAAACCGGAGGCTTTGGACCAAGAATACCTTGAATGTAAAGAAGACGACCCCATTCTTGAGATTGAACATGTTGGGTTTTTAAATAATGGTGTACCTTTTGAATATTCCTTCTCACGCCATAGATATGATAAGTTTGAAGTCACTACTGTTAATCCAAGGAAATAATTAAGAAGTTTAAATTTATATTAAATAGAAAAGGGGATAGGCGGGCGCTTATCCTTTTTAATAGGAATAATAAATTGGTTTTCAGGTTGTAAATTAAATAGCTGTTATCGATACCAAAAGTCTATACATATAAAAATGAATGTATATAATTATATATAATGACTTCTAAAGAACCACGCAATTTAAGTATTCTTTTATGCGAAGGTTATTTTAAAAGATGTTGTTCCAGTTACTTTCTGAATTCTGGGTATAAGGAGGAAAAAATCCTCTGGTTACTTCCTTCAAATAACCTGGCCAATAGCATTTGCGATATATCTTTCTTTTAACTTTGAAATAAGGATAAAGTTATTGAAGAAAAAGAATTAACTTCTTTTGAAAAGCAATGAAATTATACTGAGTAATTCCCACTTTAGATTTCTATGTGGGTTAATAAAACCATTACTAATAATGGAGGAAAATATAATGGAAAACTTAGAAACAATAATTTTTCAAATCATACTTCATGGAGGAAATGGTAAAAGCTCGGCAATGGAAGCGATTGCTGCTGCTAAGATTGGCAGCTTTGAAGAAGCAAGAGAAAAATTGGCTGAAGCAAACAGCGCTCTTAATGAAGCACATAAAATTCAAACCTCTTTAATCCAAGGAGAAGTAAGAGGAGAAAAAACAGAGGTTTCCTTATTAATGGTTCATGCTCAGGATCACTTAATGAATGCAATTACATTAAAGGATCTTGCATCAGAATTTGTAGATATGTACGAAACTTTTAAAACAGAAGCTTCAAAGTAATAGGAGGATAAGCAAAATTGTCCGCCAAAAAGTTAAAGCGAATATTTATCTATTTTTTAAAAAAAATTAGTAGTTTAATAGTAAATATAAATGGTTCTGTTCCGGTATCTAGTAATAAGCATTCATGCCTATAAATACAAAATTACATTTCGGGAGGAAACGATATGCTACATAAACAACTAGCTCCATTTCCAAAGAACTTTTTATGGGGAGCAGCATCTGCTGCCTACCAGGTAGAAGGTGCCTGGAACGAGGATGGAAAAGGTGTATCTAACTGGGATAAATTTGTTCGAATCCCTGGTAAGACATTCAAGGGAACAACAGGGGATGTTGCTGTAGACCATTACCACCGTTATAAAGAAGATGTTCAGTTGATGGCTGATATGGGAATGAAGGCATACCGTTTCTCAGTAGCATGGACAAGGATTTTCCCAAATGGAAAAGGCGAATTAAACGAAAAAGGTTTAGAATTTTATGACAACCTAATAAATGAGTTAATAAAGCACAATGTGGAGCCAGTTCTTACCCTGTATCACTGGGATTTACCACAGTTTCTTCAGGATGAATATGGTGGCTGGGAATCAAGACAAATTGTTGAAGACTTCACTAACTATAGTGTGGAATTATTTAAACGCTTTGGAGACAGGGTAAAAAACTGGGTAAGCTTAAACGAACAGAATATCTTTACTGCTTTAGGTTATAAAGTGGCTGCACATCCGCCAGGTGTGGTTGATGAAAAGTTGTTTTATCAAGTAAATCACCATGCTAATCTTGCAAACGCGAGTGTTATTAAAGAGTTCCGTAAATATGTCCCAAATGGCAAAATTGGGCCAAGCTTTGCTTATTCTCCTGCATACGCTTTAACCGCTAATCCAATGGATGTTATCGCTGCTGAAAATGCAGAGGAGCTTAACAGCCATTGGTGGATGGATATTTATGCATGGGGACGTTATCCAAAAGCAGCGTGGAACTATCTTGAAAAGAAAGGTGTCGCTCCGAAGATTGAAGAAGGGGACTTTGAATTGTTGCTTGAAGGTAAACCTGACTTTATGGGGCTGAATTATTACCAAACAACAACCTTTGAACAAAACCCATTAGAGGGTGGAGTTGGCGGCAGTGAAATGAACACTTCTGGTAAAAAAGGAACCTCTAAAGACAGCGGTATTCCAGGAGTATTCAAAACAGCGGCAAATCCAAATCTTGAAAGAACAGATTGGGACTGGAATATTGATCCACAGGGGTTAAGAGTTGCTCTCCGCAGAATTACTGATCGGTACAACCTGCCAATCTTAATTAGTGAAAATGGCCTGGGTGCTTTTGATAAGGTCGATGAGGGAGATGTGATAAATGATGATTATCGTATCGACTTTATCCGTGCCCATGTGCAGGCGATGCAAGAAGCAATTTCGGATGGTGTAGATTTAATGGGATATTGTGTTTGGTCCTTTACTGATTTGTTAAGCTGGCTTAACGGGTTCCAAAAGCGTTATGGCTTCGTTTATATTAATCAGCACGAGGAAGGCGAACATGACCTTCGCAGAATAAAGAAAAAAAGCTTTTATTGGTACAAAGAGGTCATCGAGTCTAACGGAGAAAAATTATAAAAATACTTGACTATATTATCACCCTCACATTTAATTGTGTGAGGGGATTTTTATTACTAGACTTGAAAGGGTGGACACAGATGAAAAAACGAATGATTTTTTTCGATATAGACGGAACCTTGTTAAATCATAATAAATCCTTGCCAGCATCAACAAAAAAGGCGATTAGTAGATTAAAAGAATTGGGTCACGAGCTGGCTATTGCTACTGGCAGAGCACCTTTTATGTTTGAAGATTTAAGAAATGAATTGGGAATTCATACCTATGTAAGCTTTAACGGGCAGTATGTTGTATACAATGGAAAACCTGTTTACACCAATCCTTTGGATAAAAAGGAGCTTCTCAGCTTAACTGATTTTGCATTGGAAAGGAATAACCCTTTAATATATGAGTACCATGACAATATGTATTCCAACATTGAGAATCATCCCTATATCAAAGAGGGAATTGGTTCTTTAAAAATTACCCACCAGCCTATTTTTGATCCTAAGTTTTACCGCGAGAATGAGATTTATCAGTCCCTATTGTTTTGTACAGCTGAAGAAGAGGAAGCATACAGAGAAAAATTTTCAAAATTCGAATTTGTAAGATGGCATGAATTTTCGATGGATGTCTTGCCTACAGGCGGTTCCAAAGCAATCGGGATTAAAGCGTTGATTCAAACTTTAGGCATACCAATGGATTATGTATATGCCTTTGGTGATGGCCTGAACGATATTGAAATGCTTACATTTGTAAAAAACAGCGTAGCAATGGGCGATGCGGTTGACCAGGTAAAAAAAGCTGCAAAATATGTTACAAAACCGGTTGATGAGGATGGGATCCTTCGTGGACTGGAGCTAGTAGGTTTGCTGGAAGAAAAAGCTGTGTAATTTATATTTTGGCATGGAGTATAGTTTTAATGACTAGCTCCATTTTTCTTTGCATTTTATTATGAGTTACATAATCAATAATTAAGATTTATTAAGAATCTGAAAGATAGGTCCATTTTCATTGATCTAATTAAATTCAGGGGAGAGCCCAACACTAAAAAGGAGAGTGAAGTTGAAGTGCGGCCAAAAGTATATATTACGAGAAGAATACCTGATGGAATTATCGCGAGAATAGAAAAAGAATGTGAGGTTAGTATGTGGCCAGAAACTGATATTCCTGTCCCTCGGGAAGTATTAGAAAGAGAGATTATTGATGCTGACGGAATTTTTTGCTTATTAACAGAATCAGTTGATAAAGAATTAATAGCAAAAGCTCAGCAGCTTAAAGTAATCAGTAATATGGCTGTTGGATACAACAATATTGATATTGGAGCAGCAAAGGAAAAAGGTATTATAGTAACAAACACACCTGGAGTTTTAACAGAAACGACAGCAGATTTAACTTTTGCTTTAATGATGGCAGCGGCGCGAAGAATTGTAGAATCTTCTGATTATCTCCGGAAGGGTAATTGGAAAACATGGTCACCTATGCAGTTAACTGGTCAGGATATATTCGGAGCAACATTAGGGATTATTGGAATGGGGAGAATAGGAGAGGCGGTAGCTAAAAGAGCCAGTGGTTTTGATATGAACCTTCTTTATTATAACCGCAGCCAAAAGCCATATTTAGAAAAAAAGATGAATATGAAGTTTGTGGGCTTAGATACTCTATTAAAGGAATCTGATTTTGTTTGTATACTCACGCCTTATACTCGTGAGACAAAAAACCTTATAGGCTATAAAGAGTTATTATTAATGAAAAAAACATCTATCCTTATTAATACGGCACGCGGGGGAATCGTAAACGAAGAAGATTTATGCCGCGCATTGAAAGAAGGAGAGATTTGGGCTGCTGGATTGGATGTGTTTGAGTTGGAACCTATTTCTCCTGCAAATCCCTTACTCACACTTCCAAATGTAGTAACCCTTCCTCATATTGGAAGTGCTAGTATAAATACAAGAATGAAAATGGCTGAACTAGCCGCAGACAACCTTTTATTAGCACTAAATAATAAAACACCTCTTTATTTTGTGGATTAAATAAAAAAATAAATAAAAGGAGCTCTGAATTATCGAGCTCCTTTTAAAACAGCTTTTTGTAATTGCTTTCAAGCTTACTTGTTTGAACATATCAAAAAATCCTCAAAAGATAATCAGAAACCTATCTAGGACCATTAAAAATACCCTATAAACTTTTCTAAAAGTAAATTATCCATTTTTTTGAACTCTAAACAAGGCTGATTGCCTATTGGATAAGGGTAAATCGTTCTTTTACATAATGGACAAGTTCCAAGCTCCTTAAATTGATGAAGGATACTTAGTGGCATGGGTGGATTTGATTTCGCAATCATAAAGTTAAATAGCTTTTCCTTGTAAGTAAATTGAATATCCACTCCGTTATATCCGCCAACTTCACTAATATTAATATTTTCAAGTTTTAATCCATTAACAATAATTTCTTCCATCGTAAGATCACTGCTTTCTTTTCCTCTTTATATAATCCTATCTACTACTTTAAATGAAAACCCAATTAATTAAAATCCTCTTTTTTCGTCAACTTTTAGGGAAAGCTCTTTTCGCAAAATTTATTGCAAGAATATACTCGATTTCGGCGGCTAATCTCGGAGCGCGCCGAGTCCTAATTGGATGCCCCGATCATGCTTGCTTTTTCCAATAGGATGTTAAGCATACATCGGTGAATCGTCACTGCTCGAGGCAAATGTGGTTGAGAGGTCTCGGCTATTTTGATCACAGTTTCTTCAATTTGAACGTTTCTTTGGAAACGAGCCTAGGGAAAAAAATTATGAAAGGGAAAAAAGGCATCATTCCTATTGTTTTCTTCGTCCATTTTGTAAGGAAAAATAAAATGCTGTACCCTTTTAAATCTAGTGCACCTATATGTTATATACGTAGATCAAACCAGAACTAAAAATTTGAATTAATAGAAAGCAACTTATATAAAACAAAGGTTTGACCTGCTTCTTTTATCATGTATATAATAAGGTTATCGGTAAGGTAAATAAAATAAGTTAAATAAAGTTACAAATTAAGGCGGGGGGGATGCTTTAAATGAAGTTCGATATGCCAGTGAATGAGCTCAAGGAGTACAGGGGGACAAATCCTAAACCAGATGATTTTAATGAATTTTGGGAAAGGGGCTAAGAGACTTAAGCAAGCAATCAATGGATTATGAATTAATCCCAGCGAACTTTTCTAGTAGAGTAGCAGAATGCTCCGACCTTTATTTTACTGGCATTGGTGACGCAAAAATCCATTGTCAGCTGGTAAGGCCAAAGAATCAGAAAGAAAAGGGACAGCTGCAAAAAATTGGCACATAAATGAATGAATAACGGTTATAAAAGTTATTTCAGGTTAGAGCAAGTATTTAAAAAAGATGTTTTAATTAATGTCGGCTAGTAATGACAGAGAATTGGAGGAATACATATGACTGTGAAAAGCAATGTTACGATGCGTGACATCGCAGATAGACTAGGAGTCAGCAGCGTAACGATATCAAAGGCACTGAATGACAAAGAGGGAGTAAGTGAAGAGTTAAAAGAGAAAATCAAAGTGGTTGCTGAAGAAATGGGGTATCGTTTTAATACCCATGCAAAATCTATGAAGGAAGGACTTTCGTATAATCTTGGAATAGTAATTCCTGAGCGGTTTACTGGAACGACCCATGCCTTTTATTTACAGTTTTATCAGCTGCTATCTAAGGTATTGGACAACTACAATTATTCAGGTATTCTGCACATCCTAAGTAAGGAGGATGAAGAGAGGCTCATTTTACCAAGACTATATAATGAAAAAAAAGTAGATGGCTTTATCTTCCTTGGTCAGATTGATAAGATGTATGTGTCTGAGATACAAAAAATAGATAGTCCAATAATCTTTTTAGACTTTTATACCGATCAAAATGAAATTGATTCTGTCCTGTCTGATAATTTTTATGGTGTTTACGAAGTGACGAATTATTTAATAAGGAATGGACACAGAAAAATTGCCTTTGTAGGTAATGTACATGCAACGAGCAGTATTCAGGACAGGTTTCTAGGATACTATAAATCCCTGCTGGAGCATCGAATAGATCTAAAGGCTGAATATGTAATTAAAGACAGGGACGAGCTAGGAAGATATATTGATATTAATGTACCTGAGGATATGCCAACCGCGTTCGTATGTAATAATGATGAGGTAGCATATAATTTAATTAATGCACTCCATAAAAATGGTATTAATGTACCTGACGATTGTTCGGTGGTTGGCTTTGATAATTCTATTTTTGCTTCCTTAACCGAACCGCCACTCACAACTGTGGAGGTTGATATGGAGGAAATGTCAAAGGTGTCTGTTAAGTTCATTATGGAAAAGTTAAGGAATCCGAGTAAGAAATATGGAAGAACCTTTATAAAAGGCAAGATGATTTCTAGAGGCACTGTCAAAAATATAGAACAAAAATAAAACAAGGCCGGAAGCCTTGTTTTATTTTTGTTTAATTTATTGGGTTATATTACAATCATTGCTTCCTGGCGCTGGAAGTAGTGGAATAAGGCACCTAGTAAATTAGCATCATTTTTAAACTGGCAGGATTCAATAACCGGACGGACCTTCGCGATTTTAAGGGAACCTATGATAAGGTCTAATTTTTTATTTATTTGATCGATAAGATCATCACGGCTGCTTATTCCGCCACCAATAATGATTTTTTCAGGATCAAAAACATACTGAATATTAAAGATTCCTTGGGCCAGATAGAGGTAGAAGTTATCAATAGCCTCGCTGCAAACTTCATCCCCGGCCTCGGCAGCCTCGAAAATTTTACGGCCGTTTAATTCAGATTGGTTTACACCTTTCGCTTCTGCTACACTTTTCACTAATGCACCTGTTGCGGCCAAGTGACTCCATGTACGAAATTCATGTTCTCCGTTTACGTTCCTCACGTTTAAAATCATATAACCAATTTCGCCGCCATGCAGATTAGCACCTTTATGAATTTTACGATCTTTTATTATGGCACCGCCAATACCTGTTCCGATGATAGTAAAGAGAACATTTTGATTATTTTTCGCGGCACCTTTCCATACTTCGCCTAAAGCTGCACAGTTAGCATCATTTTCAACTTCGACTTGGAGGCCTGTAGCTTCTCCAAAAATTTCTTTGAAATTTGGACCATGTATACAAGGAAGGGCACTGGCGCCTCCTATGAATCCTGTCTCACTGTCTACGCCACCAGGACAGCTGAACGCGATACCCGCTACATTGTATTTTTCTTTATTTTCGAATGTAATTGAAAGAATATCCTGCTTGAATTTTTCGAAGTCATATTGGGAGGAGGAGAAGTCTCCTTTGGTTAAAAACTCCCCATCTTCATTTATGACAGCGTATTTAACGCTTGTTCCACCTACATCAAATACCATGAAGTTTTTCATTAATGATAGCCCCTTTATGCTGTTTTATAGTTTAAGCATTTACTTCTTTTAATAGAAATAGCTTAGACGAGAAATCACCGGATTTTTCTCTGCTCCAATACTCTGATGCCCGGTCGGTGTAATCTTCAGCTAAAACAATTCCAACATTCATTAATTCGTCTCCATAATGTGTAGTCTCTTTTTCAGCAATGGAGTATAGCTTATCTGGATCAAGTCCTTTTAATTTAACACGATAATATTTATCATTTGGCTTTGCTAGGACCTTGTAGTAACCTACCATAGCTTCCTTTTTATCCTCCGATACAACCATCCATGAAACTTCATTGGATTCAAAAGGATTTACCAGACGAAAGAATTTGCCATTGCGGATAAGCTCACGTTTTTCCTTGAAAAATCTGGTTTGGGCCATTACTTTGGATTTGTCTTCTTGGCTTAATTTAGTAATGTCGAGCTCATATCCGAAGGTGCCAAAATAAGCTACATCTGCCCTGGTTTCCATTGGTGTAGTTCTGCCCACCTGGTGGTTCGGAACAGCAGAAATGTGGCTACCAATGGAACTTAGTGGGTAAACCATTGAGGTACCGTACTGGATTTTTAATCTTTCCGCTGCATCTGTATTATCACTTGCCCAAGCCTGAGGGGCATAGTAGAGAAGACCTGGATCAAAACGAGCCCCGCCGCCAGCACAAGATTCAAAGAGAATTTCAGGGTACTTTGCAATTAGCCTCTCGTAAAGCGAATAAACACCAAGTATATAACGGTGGGCTACTTCACCTTGCTGATCGAAGCCGAGCCTTTGTGAATAAATTTCTGTCATATAACGGTTCATATCCCACTTAATATATGAAATCTTTGATTTTGATAGAATACTATCCATTAACCAAAATATATGTTCAACCACTGCTTCTCTTGAAAAGTCTAAAATGAATTGATTGCGTCCGTGAGAGGCCCTGCGATCAGGAGTTGCAATAATCCAATCTGGGTGCTCTTTAAATGGTTTTGTATCCTTGCAAACCATTTCTGGTTCAAACCAAAGTCCAAATTTCATGCCCATAGCATCAACTTTTTCAGATAACCCCTGAATACCATTCGGTAATTTTGTTTTATCCTCAAACCAATCTCCCAATGAACTGGTATCATCATTTCGCTTTCCAAACCAGCCATCATCCAGAACAAATAGTTCAATTGCTAAATCTTTTGCAGTTTGAGCAATAGATAAGATTTTTTCCTCATTAAAATGAAAATAGGTTGCTTCCCAGTTGTTAATTAAAATGGGACGCACCTTATCCCGCCAGAATCCACGGACAAGTCGGGACCTGTACAAATCATGGTACGTCTGGCTCATGCCGTTTAAACCTTTATTGGAATATACCATTACACATTCAGGTGTTTGGAAGAACTCTTGAGGGTTTAGTTTCCATTTAAATTGAAAAGGATTAATACCCATCATAACCCGGGTGACACTATAGGTATCAACCTCAACCTGGCCTAGAAAGTTGCCGCTATATACAAGGCTGAAACCATAAACTTCCCCTGTATGCTCTGTAGTATCGGGTCTTTTTAAGGCGAAAAAAGGATTATGAGCATGGCTGCTTGCTCCTCTTGCACTATATGTAGATTGAATACCTTTAAATAATGGCTGCACTTCTACATGAGATTCACGTGCCCATGCCCCTGTAAGATGCAGCATTTCAAACCTATCATCAGGAAAATCCACACTTGTACTCATAGCGTTATCTATATAGAATACTTGCATGCCTTCATTAATGAATCTTGCATTCCTGCAAATAACATTACGGTCTGAATAGATAGTATAAGTTAAAACTAATTTACACTGTAAAACATCATCAAATAAGGTGATTGCTAACGTATCTGCCTCATTTGTATCTTCTGTATATGTTGCTGGCAAATTGGAAAGAGCCGGCTTTCCGGAAAAGATTTGATAGTTTTCATATTGGAAATTTGTAATCTTGCTGCCTATATTATTCGTTAACATATGAGCTGGGTAACGATAGTCTGTTGTACCGAAGCTCGGATATTCCTGTTTAATGTGTTCCAGTGATGAAGTATGATCTCCCTCAAACATATTACACGAAGGACGAACTTCTCTTTCAATTAAGTGCTTAAAAGAATCGCGATGTTTTATTCTTTCACCAAAATACAAATGTTCTAATTGATTACTTTTCTCTAACACTCTAAAAATATAGCTAACTTCACTGTTGAATAAATGAAATTCCTTACTTGAACTGTTTACCTTAATCGCCAACTTCATCACCTCTTAAAAAAGTAAATTTTTCCATTAAGGAATGTAAAACGCCTATTTGGAAGCCCTTACAAAATAAACATAAATGAACTTACTTACTATTTATTAAAATACTATCAATTAAATTACTTAATTTCAATACTTTTTTTACTTTTTATAAAGTAATCGATGAATTTCAAAGAGGAGCAGTGCAAACGGTTGCTATGTTGATTTAAAAGGGAAAAATAAATAAATTAATTTAAGTAATGGAGTAGAGGGAAAAAGCTATAGCACTTAAAACCTTATACTTAGAGGGGTTATGCGATTTATTAAGAATGTGGGAATTAAATGATTTACTTTTCTAAAATGTCTAAAAAGTATAGACATTAAATCGAAAAAGAGTGTATAATCTGCTTATTAAGTTAAAAAATAAAATTATTAAGTAAAAAATTACTTAAAATTTAGTTGCGCAAAAGAAAAAATGGGTTTAATATAAAAATAAAGTTGTAAAGGCTTACATAGGTGTTCTAATTTCTATATTTTAACTAAGTTGTAGTTAGTTTTCTCTTTTGGAAAATTATCCTTTAATTACAACTTTAAATTACAATCTATTAAAGTAATGGAGGGAGAAACTGCTACTATATTAATTTGAAAAGGTTTACATATCTGTCGGCTTGATACTAGCTTTGGAAAAATAGGGGAAACCCAGGAGGTTGGGGGAGGAAGATGAATAGATCGAGAACATTTTTGTTTTATATGTTCATAATGCCATGGTTAATCGGTTTCTTTATCTTTACAGCAGGGCCAATGATTTACTCTTTATACATGTCCTTTACTGATTATTCTGGATTGGGCACCGCTAATTGGGTGGGTATAGAAAATTATAAAAAGATCCTGACGGATGATCCATTATTCTGGCAATCGTTATGGAACACTATATTTTACACGGTTATCGGTGTGCCGCTGGGGTTGGTTGTTGGCTATTTGTTAGCTGTATTGTTAAATTCGAAGGTAAAGTTTATGGGTGTTTTTAGAACTATCTTTTATTTACCTTCACTAGTGCCAACTGTAGCAAGCTCATTGCTCTGGATTTTAATCTTTCAACCGGATTTCGGTATCGCCAACGCAATTTTAGAATTTTTTCATCTGCCAACATCAAACTGGCTATTAAGCGAATCTATGGTGAAGCCAAGTTTGATCATCATGAGTCTCTGGGGAGCCGGTGGAGGAATGGTTATCTATTTGGCAGGACTTCAAAGCGTACCAACTTCATTATATGAAGCTGCTGAATTAGATGGAGCCGGAAAAATAAGGAAATTCTGGCATGTTACCGTTCCAATGACTTCTAACGTTATCTTCTTCAACTTAATAATGGGACTTATCGGTTCCTTCCAAATTTTTACCCAGGCATATGTTGTCAGCAGTGGGAATGGTGGACCAAACTATAAGTCACTTTTCTATGTATTCTACCTTTACCAGGGTGCGTTTAAATTCTTTAAAATGGGCTACGCCTCTGCACTTGCTTGGATCTTGTTTGTGATTATCTTAATCTTCACAATTCTTCAATTTAAAGTATTCGGTAAAAAAGTCTACTATGAATTCGATGAGTAATCAAGGAAGGGAGGAATAGTGATGGAACTAGCTGATGCAAAAGTAAAACCTCGAGTAAAAGTGAAGAAAGAAAGAAGTATTAAAAAGGGAAGAATAGTTGAAAGATTAGTAACTTATGCTCTTTTAATTGGCTTATCGATTGTATTTATCTTTCCGTTTTTATGGCTGCTTGGAACTTCATTAAAGCCTGAAAGTGAAGCTTTAAGTTTCCCGCCAACAATTATCCCGGATCACTGGAAGTTCTCAAACTATAAAGATGTATTTACAATGGTGAATTTTGGCCAGTATTATTGGAATTCCATTATTGTAACTGTATTGACGGTTGCGGGAACGGTTTTATCCTCTACTGTCGTTGCTTATGGATTTGCCCGTATAAAAGGAAAAGGAAGAGATGCATGGTTCGTCTTGCTTTTGGCAACTATGATGCTTCCTCCACAGGTAACGATGATACCTGTCTATATGATCTTCTCAAAACTTGGGTGGGTTAATACCTTTCTTCCCTTGGTTGTTCCTGCATTCTTTGGAAACGCATACTTTATCTTCTTACTCCGTCAGTTCTTTAAAACAATACCTAAAGAGCTTGAAGAATCCGCCTTTTTAGATGGATGCGGCACGTTCGGAATCTTCTGGAGAATCATCTTGCCTTTATCAGTCCCTGCTGTAATAACAGTTGCCTTATTAAGTTTTATGTGGACCTGGAATGATTTTCTTGGACCATTAATTTATCTGAATGATGATTCAATGTACACACTTGCTTTAGGTATCCTCCAGTTTAAAGGAGCCCTGATAATCTCATGGGGACCAATGATGGCAGCCAGTGTATTAATCATTTTGCCTTTAATTATCCTGTTCTTTGTTGGCCAGAAATACTTTATTCAAGGTATTGCTACTACAGGCGGTAAAGGTTGATAACCAAGGGCTTTACGTGGATAAATGTATATACATTAAAGCTGCATTTATCTAATTATTATATTTAAAAATATTAGGGGGTACCAAGCTGATGAAGAAGAAAAAAGGTTTAGGAATTTTGCTTTTATCACTAGTTTTTGCTTTATCTGTTTTCTTAACTGGATGTAACTCCAAATCAGAATCTGCTAGCGGCGGTTCTAAAGATGTCACTCTCAGGATCTTAACCTGGAATAACAACCCTGAAGGAACAAAACTAGAAGGGGAAATCTTTAAAGCGTTTGAAAAAGATAATCCTGGTATTAAAGTTAAACCTGTTTTTGCTCCTTACGACAAATTTAATGATAAATTTTTAACAATGTCTGCAGGCGGAGACCAGCCTGACCTAGTTTGGGTTCAGCCTACCGCTTTTGGACAGTTTGTTTCTAAAGGTATATTGATGGATTTATCTGATAAAAAAATCAATCAAGATGAATATATGCCAAATGTACTTAAATTAGGACAAGTTGATAATAAGCAATATGCGTTAATTCGTGACGCTTCTACTTTCCAAATGGCTTATAACAAGGACATGTTTGATGCAGCTGGTGTTCCTTATCCAAAGGATGATTGGACCTGGTCTGACTTCCTCGATGCTGCACAAAAATTAACAAAAACTCAAGGTGGTAAGACAGTTCAATTCGGAATTGAAAACTTCTATATTGATGAGTTATTAGTTGAAAATGGCGGTGGAGTTGTCAGCGAAGATGGAAAGAAGGTCATTATCGACTCTCCTGAGTCTATTGAGGCAGTAAAGTTTGCACGAGACTTAATTAATAAATACCATGTACAGCCTACTTCTGCTCAATCTCAAGGATTATCAAACCTTTTCATTTCTGGTAAAGCTGCTATGAAATTAATTGGTCCTTGGGACTGGGCAGATATAAATAAAAACTCTTCCTTCAAATGGGATGTTGTACCGATGCCAGCAGGTAAGGCCGGAAATTTGGCGAGAGCAACCTATCTTCCAATTTCAATTGGTAAGAGCACAAAACATCCTAAGGAAGCATTTGAATTATTGAAATACTTATCAACAGGTAAAGGACAGGATCTTCAAATCAATACTATCTCAGCGGTTCCTACTGTAAAACGTAATGCTGATAAAATTGTATCTATGGCTAATGCTCCAGGAAATGTAAAGTCTTTGGCTGCAACACTTAAAGAAGGTAAAACAGTATTACCTGCTCCATATATTCCTGAATATGCGGAGATAGCTAACAAAGTTACCCCAGTATTTGATAATATTAATCTTAAAAATTCAGATCCTGCTAAGGAATTGAAAAAACTAGGCGACCAGCTTCGTAAAGACTATAACTTGAAATAACAAATTAAAATGGGGGGGTACTTGCTTATATACAAGCAAGTACCCTTTTCCCAAGAAGGTGAAAGTGATGAATAAAGGAGTTTTAAGTTTAATAGAGAACAAGTTTCTTGCTCTTATTGATTTAACCTATCAATTGATTAAGATGAGTATCTTTTTTTGGCTTACTTTGTTTAAGGGCTTCATATTTCTCGGTTTAACTGCCTCTTTTTGTACATTACTAGAAGCAGTCGATGAAATTTTATCTGGTAGCGGTCTGCCAATCAGAAAGCTTTTTCGAGATATAAGCCTAAAATATAAGGGCAATAACAGATTATCTTTGGTTATGTTTGGTCTGATCATATATTTAAGTGCATTCATCATTTTACCATTTCCGGCTTCGGTTAATGCTAATACTGCGTCTTTTATTAAGTTTGGATTTCTTTATATTTTTGTTTTGACCTTAGTGTTATTTACTTATATTTCCTGGATAAAAGTAAAAAAGGAATTAACACTTAAACAAACGATTTTGTACAGTTTTTATTTAATGATGAAGAAGTTCTTAAGAACCATCTTCCTGATTATAATTTTAATTGCTCTTTTCTATCTCACACATATGAATTTTATCTTCTTAATTTTCCTTGCGCCGGCAATATATGCCTTAGGAGTTAGATTTGTTTTGAAAAACTTAGAAGGATAAAGGACTTATCTTATAGGAGGTATAAAAATGGATAACCTGCAAAATACAGAGAAATGGGTTGGATCCTGGAGTGTTAGTCCCGTGGATTATTCCTCAGCTCCTCTTCATTTTAATAATCAAACACTTCGTGCAAAGATAAAACTTTCAATTGGAGGCAAGAAAATAAGATTGAAGTTTTCCAATCGATTTGGCCATCAGCCAGTATCTCTATCAGGTGCAGATGTTGCAATAGCATACGAAAATAGTAATATTTCAGAGGGCACAAATCGTAAAGTTACATTTGATGGTGAGCAATCCATAGTGATGCAACCTCTCCAGAATGAAGTTTATAGTGATGAAATAGATTTAGAAACCACAAATTTAGAAAGCGTAGCTATTAGTCTGTTATTTTCCGGAAACACTTCTATAGCTACAGCGTATTTGGGAAGCAGTGAGTGTTGTACCTCTGTTCAGGGAGATTACTCAAGCTCTTTTTCATTTCCGATTAATTTGGAAAGCACAGAAACCAGTTTAGATCCTGCTTTGCCATTATTAACAGGCATTGATGTATTAACAAGAAATGATTTTACTTCTGTTGTAACTTTTGGTGATTCTATTACTGCTATGGATTGGCCTGATTACTTTGCAGATCGCTTAGTAAAAGAATCGAAGCCTATTGGAGTTTTACGCCAGGGAATCGGCGGCAATAAAGTTCTAAATGACAGCCCGTATTCCTATAAATATGGAATTGCTGGAATAAAGCGATTCAAACAAGATGCTATACATTCCTGCTCGGATTTTGTAATAGTCTTACATGGTGTTAATGACATCATCCATTCCTGCGGGCCAGAACCAATCTCAGAACCTGTAAGTGCAGAAGAAATAATTAATGGTTTAAGAAATTATATAAAAACAGCGCATGAAGAGGACAAAAAGATATTTGGTGCAACTATTATGCCATTTGGAGAATATAGAGGACTTACATCGCTGGAAGAAAATAAACGTCAGACTGTTAACGAATGGATAAGAACTTCTGGAGAATTTGATGGGATTATCGATTTTGACAAAGCAACAGAAGATCCTGATAACCCTGGTAAGCTCCTGCCAGAATACGATTCAGGCGATCATTTGCATCCCAGCAAAAATGGTGCGAAAGCAATGGCTGACTATATTGATTTGAGTTTATTTTGTTTAAATGCCCAAAAATAATAAAAAGTTGTAATTTTAGGAGGTAAGCAGGTGAATCATTTTATTACCCGTAAAGGGGATAAACTGTTTAACGGGGAAGAGGAGTTTCGCTTCGTATCTATTAATATCCCAAACCTTCATATAAACGAAGACCCTTTACCGAATTGGCACCGAATAGATTCGTGGGAAGTAGAGGATGCTTTTAAAACGATTAACCTGATGGGAGGACAGGTCACAAGGACTTATACCTTTTCCGTAAAAGGGGGAATCCGTCCGGGGGAAAATGGGAAAGCACATATTTACGGCCATGGACAGTTTGATGAGGAATTGTTCAAAGATCTTGATAAGGTAATAGAACTTGCGGGGAAATACAATATCAGACTTGTTATTCCTTTTATCGATTACTGGGATTGGTTTGGCGGTTTCAAGCATTTTGCTGCATTAAGTGGAAAATCCGCAGAGGAGTTTTGGTCAGACCGTAAAATAATAGAAGATTTTAAGATGCTAATTAATTTTGTTATTAACCGAACAAATTCATATACTGGTGTTCCTTATAAAGAGGATAAGGCTATTATGGCCTGGGAAACAGGAAATGAACTTGATGAATGCCCTGATACATGGACGGCTGAAATCTCAGAGTATATTAGAAGTCTCGATTCTAATCATTTAATTATTGATGGAAAATATGGACTATCAGAAGATTCTTTGGAAAACCCCAATATTGATATAGTTTCGAATCATTATTATGTCGACCGCGGTCATGATCTTATTGGCCGGGTGATGGCAGACATTAAACGTTCCAACGGGAAAAAGCCTTTTATTATTGGTGAATTTAATCACAGGGATACAATTATGGTAAAGAAAGTCATCGATACTGCAATAGAAGAAGGAGCTGCTGGTGCTCTTCTTTGGAGCCTTCGATATCATAATAAGGATGGCGGATTTTATTATCATGGTAATCCGAGTGATCCCGGCAATCCTTGTTTTAACTGGCCAGGTTTTTCCTCGAGAAAAGCAACAGGTGAACTAGAAAAACTTCATTACTTAAGAGAATCAGCCTATCGAATAAGAAAAATGGAGCTCCCTGAAATAGAAACACCAGAGGCACCCATTCTATTACCTATTGAAACTCCTGAAAGGATTAGCTGGAGAGGTGCTGCTGGTGCAGAAAAATATATTTTAGAGCGTTCTGATTATATCGATGGACCATGGGTGACTATTGCAGACAATATTATAGAAGATTCTGTTCCATTCCAGCCCTTTAAGGATTTATCACAAATAGAAGGTACCTGTTTTTATAGAATGAGGGCCTGTAATATAACGGGAAAATCAGCGCCTTCAAACGTTGAAGTAGCAGTTTACAGAACTTCTATAAAAAACATCTGAATTTTCAAAAAGTCTATCTTTAGAAAAACATACATAATAAGACGGAAACCGAAATATTATTTATTTATGCTTAGGAAGGAGGCACAGATTATGCATAGCTTACATTGGGCCTGGGGATATCTTCGAAAGTACAGGACCAGATTAGTATTAGGACTCTTACTGGCATTGATTGTTTCAGCAATGAATATGCTAAACCCCTATTTGGCAGGGAAAATAGTGGATAAAGTCATGTACGGACATCAAAAGAACCTCTTATGGAAACTGCTTCTCCTTATGATTGGTTTCACATTTATCAGGACAGCAGTCCGTTATGGTTATCAAATGATGTTTGAAAAACTTTCGCAGAATGTGATTTTTACCATGAGAGAGCATTTGTATGGTCGTCTTCATCAGTTGGATTTTAGTTTTTATGACCAGACCAAAACAGGTGATATCATGGCAAGAATGACAGGTGACCTTGAGGCTGTCCGGCACTTTACGGCCTGGACTATTTATATGATATTTGAAAACGCGATGATTTTGATCTTTGCTGTATGCTTTATGTTTTATATCGATCCGCCTCTAGCATTGGCGATGTTAGTGGTTACACCAGTTATTGGATTTTTTGCTTACAAGTTAACCTATGCAGTTCGCCCAACTTTTACTGAAATAAGAAATCAATTTGCCCGGTTGAATTCTGTTGTTCAGGAAAACATTAGCGGCAATAGGGTAGTTAAGGCATTCGCAAAGGAAGAATATGAAATTGAAAAGTTTTCAGTTGAAAATGAGGCATTTAAAATTAAAAACCTTCAATCAGCTAAAGTATGGGAGAAGTATTTACCTGTTCTTGATTCACTTGCAAGTGTATTAACTGTTGTCATGATTCTGGTTGGCGGAATAATGGTTATCCGCGGTTCGCTTTCTGTTGGTGAGTTAGTTACCTTTAACTCCTTAATTTGGGCTTTAAGCAACCCAATGCGGATGGCTGGCTGGCTACTAAACGATGTTCAGCGTTTTATTGCGTCAGCGGAAAAGGTTGAGGACCTGCTTAATACAAAACCAAAGATAAAAAATCAGGGACAAATCATAGAAATAAAAAAATTCAAAGGTATTGTTGAATTTGACCATGTTAATTTTAGCTATGGAGACGGTCCTGTTCTTAAAGATATTAGTTTTAAAGTTAAGCCGGGCCAAACCCTTGCAATCATAGGGCCAACGGGTGCAGGAAAGTCTACACTGGTCAATCTGCTAAGCAGATTTTATGATGCAAATAGTGGTGATGTGAAAGTAGACGGGGTTAATGTAAAAGAATGGGACCTTCATAAATTACGGGAAGGCATGGCAATGGTTATGCAGGATATTTTTCTGTTTTCCGATACGATTGAGGGAAATATTGCCTACGGAAATCCTTATGCTTCGCTGGAAACGGTTCAGTCTGCTGCAAAGATGGCAGAGGCTCATGACTTTATTGCAGAACTCCCCGAAGGCTATGAAACAATCGTTGGAGAACGGGGTGTTGGCCTTTCTGGTGGACAGCGTCAGCGTATTGCGCTTGCCCGTGCCATTCTGAAGGACCCGGCGATTCTTATTCTCGACGACACCACTTCAGCTGTTGATATGGAAACTGAGGTTAAGATTCAAACTACATTAAAATCAAGTCAGCAAAATAAGAGTTGTTTTATAATTGCACACCGGATTTCCTCTGTAAAAGAGGCCGATTTAATTTTAGTTATGAACGACGGAAAGATTATAGAAAGAGGAAAACATGAAGAGCTTCTTAAGAAAAAAGGCTACTATTTTAATGTTTACAAGAATCAGTATGGAAACTTTGATCACAAGCTCCATGGTCAGGAAGTGATATAAAAATGGCACGAAATAAATTTAACGTCGATGAAGAACTGGAAACCCCATTTAGCTTTTCTCATTTAAAGAGGTTATTTGCTTACCTTAAGCCTTATAAGTCTAAAATAATACTTACGGTTTTATTTATGCTGATTGCCAGTAGTGCCAATCTAATTGGTCCTTATTTGATTAAACAGGCTATCGATAAAGAAATTCCAGACAAGAATATTACGGGCCTTTTTCTTTTGTCCGGAATATATTTATTGGCATTGGTAGTGACCGGAATCTGTATGAAATATAGAATCAGAATGATGTCAGAAATTGGACAGAGTGTCATTGAAAAGTTAAGGGAAGATTTGTTTAGCCACCTGCAAAAGCTTTCATTTTCGTTTTACGATAGCAGACCACATGGTAAAATCTTAGTCCGAGTTGTGAATTATGTTAATTCCTTAAGTGACCTTCTTTCTAACGGTCTAATTAACTTAATTACAGACATATTCAGCTTAATAGTCATTTTTGGATTTATGCTTTCCATTGACAGTAAGCTCACCTTACTCACTATGGCTGGTTTTCCAGTGCTTGCGGCGGTTATATTCTTTATTAAAAATGCTCAGCGAAAGGCTTGGCAGGACTTGAGTAATAAGCAGTCCAATATGAATGCTTATATACATGAAAGTATTAATGGAATTAAGGTAACCCAGGCATTCGCCCGTGAAGAGGAAAATAAGAAAATTTTCTCAGAAATATCTGGAGGTTATCGAAAATCGTGGATGAAGGCTGTGTATATTCAATTTTTATTATGGCCTTCAATTGAAAATATCTCGGTTCTCACTGTTTCACTCATTTATGTGGTTGGTATTTCTTCTATCGGACATGGAGTGACCGTTGGGGCTATGGTTGCATTTGTGGGTTATATCTGGATGTTTTGGGCTCCACTTGCGAATATAGGGAACTTCTATAATGCGATTATTAATGCTATGGCTTATTTAGAAAGAATCTTTGAGATGATGGATGAGAAGCCGACAGTAATGAGCAGCCCTAATGCAAATGAACTTAAGGCAATCAAAGGAAAAGTAGAGTTTGACCATGTGGTGTTTGGGTATGAGGAGGAAAGAATCCTCGATAATATTAACTTTAAGGTAAACCCGGGAGATACAATTGCTCTTGTCGGTGCAACAGGTTCAGGAAAGACGACCATTGTTAGTTTAATAAGCCGTTTTTATGATATTAATAGCGGTCAGATCAAAATTGATGATGTCGATATCTCAACTGTAACCATACCATCCTTACGTAAACAAATGGGTGTTATGCTTCAGGATCCATTTATCTTTTCTGGTACTATTATAGAAAATATGCGCTACGGAAGACTTGATGCTACGGATGAAGAAGTTATAAAAGCATCAAAAGCAGTTCAGGCTCATCAATTTATTAAAGATCTAAAAGATGGTTATCAAACAGAGGTAAATGAAAGAGGAACTAGACTTTCCACCGGGCAAAGGCAGCTTATATCGTTTGCCAGAGCGTTATTAGCAAACCCAAAGATTCTTATTTTAGATGAAGCAACATCATCAATTGATACGGAGACGGAGCTTGCACTTCAAAAAGGCCTGGAAACATTATTAAGAGGCCGAACTTCCTTTATTATCGCTCATAGACTTTCTACAATTCAGAATGCTACTCGGATTTTATTCATTGATAAAGGAAGAATAGTGGAAGAAGGTTCACATGAAGAATTAATCAATAAAAAAGGATTTTATTGGAGGCTTCATAACTCCCAGCATTTATCTCTTGATGTTGGATAAATTTTTTTGGATTAAAAATTTGACTATACTTTTTTTATATATGAATAGACAAATATGAAAATAGATTTATAATATTATATGTAAGCGTTTGTAAAAGCTTTTCGAAACTTTGAACTTAAACGAAAACTGTCCAAAGGCGAATAATGGGAGGACTCTAATGAAATATAGACTATTAGGAAATTCCGGTTTAAAAGTAAGTGAAATTGGGCTTGGAAGCTGGCTGACTTATGGAACAGCTGTTGAAAAGGATCAATCCGCAGCTTGTATTCACAAGGCTTATGAGCTGGGAATCAACTTTTTTGATACTGCTAACGCATATAACAAAGGGGAAGCTGAGGTGGTCCTTGGTGAGGCTTTAAAGGAATATCAGCGTTCAAGTTATGTTTTAGCAACAAAAGTTTATTTTTCAATGGGAAGGGACCTAATGATAGAGGGCTTTCCAGAAAGCATATTATTGAACAGTGTGAAGCAAGTTTAAAGCGGTTGGGGGTTGATTATATAGACCTTTATCAATGCCATCGCTATGACATGGAAACTCCTTTGGAGGAGACCTTAAGAGCACTAGACGATCTTGTCACACAAGGAAAGGTTCTTTATGCAGGAGTAAGCGAATGGTCAGCAGCGCAAATTACGGATGCTGTACATATTGCAAAGGATAAAAATCTAAGACCTCTAATTTCCAACCAGCCAATTTATAATATGCTTGTACGTTATATCGAAAAAGAGGTATTGCCTGTATGTGAAAAAGAAGGTCTGGGGCAAGTAGTATTTTCGCCGCTTGCACAAGGAATATTGACTGGTAAATATAAACCGGGCCAGCCTGTTCCTTCATCCAGCCGTGCAGCAAATGATCAAACCAACACCTGGATTAATAGTTATTTAAATGATGATGTATTGAGCCGAGTGCAAAAAATAGAAACGATAGCAGAAAACCTTGATGTTAAATTGTCGCAATTAGCACTTGCATGGGTACTAAGACAGCCAGGTGTTAGTTCAGCTATTATTGGTGCCAGCAGGCCAGAACAGGTAGAGGAAAATGTAAAAGCTTCTTCTTTAGAGATCCCTGAAGCTGCGATTGAAGAGATTGATAGCATATTAGCTGAAATTAATGGATTTGTTCCTATTTGGTAGTAAAAGGTCAGTAGGGACGGAAATTTAATCAGATGCAACCATTCGGAGCGTGGAAATTCTAACTGTTAATAAGATTTTAGAGACCGGAATTAAGGGAACAAACCCGAAAGTATATTCATTTAATAATAAATAATTTTAAGACTAAATCAGAAAAGAGGAATGAAAATGACAAATAAAAATGTGATTCCAGAAGGTTTTTTATGGGGAGGAGCGGTAACATCCTTTCAAACCGAAGGTGCTTGGAACGAAGGTGGAAAAGGTCCATCAATCGTAGATGCGCGTCCTGTGAAAGAAGGTCAATCTGACTGGAAAAATGCAGTAGATTTTTATCATCGTTATAAAGAAGATATCGCACTTTTCAAAGAGTTAGGATTCAATGCATACCGGACAAGCATTTCCTGGTCAAGAATTTTTCCTGATGGTGAAGGAGAAGTAAATGAAGAAGGTCTTCAATTCTATGATGACTTATTTGATGAAATGCTGGAAAATGGAATTCAGCCTGTTATTACTCTATATCACTTTGACCTGCCGCTGGCTTTGCAGGAAAAATACAATGGGTTTGCATCAAGAGAGGTAGTTGATTTATTTGACCGTTATGCAAGAACTGTATTCAAGCGTTTCGGCCATAAAATAAAATACTGGCTGACTTTTAACGAGCAAAACCTAGTGTTAACAAACCCTCAATTCTGGGGAGTGAATCTTGAAGGCGCAGAAAATGAAGAAGCTTTAAGATATCAGGTTACTCATAATGCATTTGTAGCACATGCCAAAGCCGTAAAATCTCTGCATGAGTTAGTTCCTTGCGGGCAAATGGCTGGAATGGTTACTTATCAGGTAACATATCCAATGACTTGCAAGCCTGAGGATACTATTGCTCACATAAAAGCAAAAGAACTCTTGGTTGATTTTTATTTTGATGTGTTTGCTAATGGTGAATATCCATCTTACATTACAAAAGATCTCGAAAAGAAAGGTATTATGCCTGTATTTGAAGAAGAGGACGCAAAGCTGCTAAAGGAAAATACAGTTGACTATTTAAGCATCAGCTACTATCAAAGCCAGGTTGTAAGTGCTGAAAAAGCTGATGGAAAATGGCTGATTTCCGGAATAACACAGAATCCGAACCTGAAGACAAATGAATGGGGATGGGCAATTGATCCAATCGGTTTGAGAGTTTGCTTAAAGGATATGTATGCTCGCTACCGTTTGCCCATTTTCATTACTGAAAACGGTATTGGTGTACGTGAAGAATTAAATGAAAATAACACTGTTGAAGATAATTATCGTATAGATTATGTAAGAGAGCATATCAAGCAAATGAAAATTGCCATGGAAGAGGGCGTAGAAGTATTTGGATATCTGACTTGGGGTTCAACAGATCTCATCAGCTCCGGCGGACAATTTGAAAAGAGATATGGCTTTATCTTTGTTAACCGCGGTGAAACAGATTTAAGAGATCTAAAAAGATATAAGAAGAAGAGCTTTGATTGGTATAAAAAAGTTATTGCAACAAATGGGGAAGAATTATAAAAATCCGACCCGAAAATAATAGAAGTAAGATGGAGATTAGTTAATTGAAACTAATCTCCATTTTAAATGATTTTAAGGGAGTACCATTCATGGATTCTTACAAAATAAAGGTTCCTGGCAATTTTATATTAGGAGCAGCAGCTTCAGCATGGCAAACAGAAGGCTGGACCGATAAAAAGGAAGGCCAGGACTCATACCTTGACTTATGGTATAAAAATGCCAAGCATGTGTGGCACAACGGCTATGGGCCAGCTGTTGCAACTGACTTTTACAATCGGTATGAAGAAGACATTGAATATATGAAAGAAATTGGATTAACCCATTATCGTACCTCCATTAATTGGTCCCGCTTTTTTACAGACTACGAAAATGCTGTTATTGATGAAGGGTACGCCGATTATATGGACCAGGTAATAAATGGATTAATTAATAACGATATTGAACCCATGATTTGCCTGGAACATTATGAACTGCCCGCTGATTTATTGGAGAGGTATGGGGGTTGGGGTTCCAAGCATGTTGTGGATTTATTCGTAAAGTATGCAGAAAAGGTTTTTGAACGTTATGGCGACCGTGTAAAAAACTGGTTTACTTTTAATGAACCAATTGTTGTTCAAACACGTGTATATTTAGATGCCATTCGCTATCCCTATGAGCAAAACACGATGAAGTGGATGCAGTGGAATTTTAACAAGGTTTTGGCAACAGCTAAGGTTGTCCAGCTCTTCAAACAAAAGGGCTACAAAAAAAAGTATGGTTCCAAAATCGGTGTAATTTTGAACCCGGAGGTTACATATCCACGCTCTTCAGCTTCGCATGATTTTGAAGCAGCCAAAATTTATGATTTATTTTTTAATCGTATATTTTTAGATCCATCTATAAAAGGAGAGTATCCGCCTGAGCTAATCAGTTTAATGGAAAAGCACGATATTTCCTTTGAATCCACAGACGAAGAACTACGATTAATAAAAGAAAATACGGTAGATTATGTTGGGCTCAATTTGTACTTTCCTCACCGAATTAAGGCAAGAAGGACTTCCTGGAATAAAAACACGCCTTTCCATCCTGCCTATTACTATGAAATGTTTGAACTTCCGGGCCGAAAAATGAATCCGTTTAGGGGATGGGAAATCTACCCACAAATTATGTATGATATGGCCGTAAGGATGAAAGAGGAATACGGAAATATTGAATGGTTTATTGCCGAGAATGGTATGGGAGTAGAAAATGAGTTCCGATTCAAAAATGAGAATGGTATCATTCAGGACGATTACCGAATTGAGTTTATCAGCGAGCATTTAAAATGGCTATTATTAGGTGTCGATCAAGGTTCCAATTGCACAGGCTATATGCTTTGGGCATTTACCGATAATGTTTCCCCAATGAATGCCTTTAAAAATCGATATGGTCTTGTTGAAATTAACCTGGAGGAAAAACGTAACCGTAAGTTGAAAAAATCAGCCTATTGGTATAAGGACCTTATTGAAAACCGAGAATTGCTAGTTAAAAATGATGATTTATTTAAATAAGGTATTATTATAGAATAGTATGGAAACTTCTTTCAAAAATAGCTCTGTTTAATGTCCTAAATATAAGCCCGGAAAACTGGCCGGACAAAACCTATGAGACTTGGCAGTAGTTAGTCTGTGGAAAGGGAACTGATTCTAGTGAATAGAAGTTTAACAGAGTCTAAAAATCTTATAATAATACCTCTTGATTGGACTGATGATGGAAATGAAGAATAAGGCTATTACAGCCGCAAGGGAGAGAATGCTTTTTGTCTGGAGGATACCCTCTTTTCCGGTCCTGTTTTTAATAAATTTTATTCTTGGGCTCTCCTCATCCTTTTTCGCACCTTTTTCTTCTCTATTTGGAATAGATGAAGTAGGAATGAGCAATGTTGGGTTTGGAATCTTTATGACAGTTACCGCCCTGGGCGGAGTAACTATTAGCAGTTATATAGCAAAATTGTCTGATACGAGTTTAAGCAGGAAAAAGATCATGGTTCTTGCAACCTTTGCAGGTATAATTGGATACACTTTATATGCTTTTTTAAGGAATTACTATACATTAGCATTAACCGGTTTTTTTATCCTAGGAGTTACCGGGGCCGCTGTTCCTCAATTATGGGCATATGCTAGGGATGCGCTAAAACAAGCGAATATACCAAGCACAGACACGCCATTTATAATGAATATTTTCAGGATGTTCTTTGCACTCGCATGGACTGTAGGGCCTGCACTCGGTGCCTGGCTTCTTCAATTGATTGGTTTTAAGGGACTTTTCTTATTTGTTGCTTCTGGATATTTACTAGTATTTTTGACAATTACTTTTCTGTTAAAGGATTTGTCTGCTCAAGAAGTTACAATTGTAAAGACTCCGCCGCTATCAGTAGGGAATTATGTAAAGAGACCTCAAATATTTGCTTTCCTTGCTGCGACTTTCTTGCTATCGTGTGCTATCTCAATCCATATGCTGAACGTCCCTCAGTTTGTCACAAAGGTTTTGCATGGAACTGAGATGGATGTAGGGATGGTTTTTAGTGTTCCCCCGGTTTTTGAGGTTCCATTAATGATTTTGATTGGAATTTGGGCAACAAAAATTGATAATAGTAAATTGATAAAAATCGGCTTTGGAACTGCCTTTGTTTATTTCTTATTATTTGGATTCGTTAAAGAGCCGTGGCAAATTTATCCGCTTCAGCTATTAAGTGCGGCACAGGTTTCCATAACTGGCGGTATAGCCATATCTTATTTTCAGGATTTCATTCCGGAAGCACAGGGAACAGCAACAACACTTTATATGAATACCACTTCAATTGGATCAACACTTGGGTTTTTACTATTCGGGATTATTTCAGAGATATTTAGCTATGGAACTCTGATTATATTTTATACCATCTTTGCCGGGGCAGGTTTATTGTTTCTGATATTGGCGGGGAAAAAAAGGCCCAATACCGCAGCCTTGGCTACAGAAGAACAACAAATTAAGAGGGAGAGTGTAAAAAATGGTATATCAAGCTGAATCAAATCGTTACAAAACTATGAAATATAACCGAAGCGGGCGTTCAGGACTTCGTCTTCCTGCCGTTTCCTTAGGACTTTGGCATAACTTTGGCGGTGTCGATACCGTTGAAAATGGCCGTGCAATGTTAAGAAGAGCTTTTGACTTAGGAATTACTCATTTTGACCTTGCGAATAATTATGGGCCTCCTGCCGGTTCTGCTGAAGAAATGTTTGGACAGATTTTAAAATCAGACTTTGCTCCATATCGTGATGAGATGATTATCTCAACTAAAGCAGGATACTATATGTGGCCGGGCCCATATGGAGAGTGGGGCTCCAGAAAAAATCTAGTTTCAAGTCTTGACCAAAGCCTCAAACGCATGGGCCTGGATTATGTAGATATATTTTACTCTCACCGTCCGGACCCTGAAACACCGCTGGAAGAGACGATGGCAGCCTTAGATTCGATTGTCCGCCAGGGTAAAGCTTTATATGTAGGAATTTCTAATTACAGTGCAGAGCAAACAGCAGAAGCGATTAAAATCTTAAAAAAACTGGGCACTCCATTATTAATTCATCAGCCAAGCTATTCTATGTTTAATAGATGGATAGAGAATGGTTTGCAAGATGTACTGCAGGAAAATGGTGTAGGTTCAATTGCTTTTAGTCCGCTAGCACAAGGCATGTTAACGAATAAATACTTAACAGGCATTCCAGCAGATTCGCGTGCTGCAAAGTCTACCGGATTCCTAAAAGAAGAACATGTGACACCGGAAGTTATCAACCGCGTTCAAAAATTAAACGAGATAGCAACTGAACGGGGACAAAGTCTTTCCCAGATGGCTCTTTCTTGGGTTCTAAGAGGCGAAAAAGTAACGTCTGTTCTTATTGGTGCAAGCAAAGTAAGCCAGATTGAGGAGAACGTTAAGGCACTTAATAATCTTGATTTTTCAGAAGAAGAGTTAGCAAGAATTGAGGATGTTTTAAAAAGTTAACTAGCATTCCCGCTATTAGAAAAACTTGGCATTCGCCAAGTCCTTTTTGGCGGATGCCTTAGTTTTGCTTATGCGTTCAGAATTTATGGATATAAATTCTGATTAGCTTAAAAAGGCTCCAAGCGGAAAATTCCGCATGGAGCTTTTCATTTTTACTAGCCAAAAAGTAAGCAAAAGGACTATCTTTCCGTTAAAATAAAGAAAAGAGTACGGGAGAGGGGATCGTATGATTTTATATAAAGATAACCATACATTAGTAATCCAGAGTTCACTTTTTCAGACAAACTCCACAGTAATTGAAACGGAAGACTTTATTCTTGCTGCTGATCCATGCTGGCTTCCGGAGGAAGTTGAATACATCCGCAGATATATCGATGAAAGAAAAGGGGATAAACCTTTTTATTTGCTTTTTACTCATTCCGATTATGACCATATTATTGGGTATAAAGCATTTCCAGGGGCAAAAGTTATTGGAGCTGCCAATATGATTGGGAATCCAAAAAAGGAAGCCATTCTTGAACAAATAAGGGAATTTGACGATTCCTACTATATAAAAAGAAACTATGAAATTACTTATCCAGAAATTGATTATAAGGTAGAAAAAAATAAGCAAACGTTAAAGCTCGGAAAATACACCTTTACTTTTTATATGGCAAACGGGCATACAAATGATGGGATATTTACGTTAATTGAACCTCTTGGCATATGGATTGCGGGAGACTACTTATCTGATATTGAATTTCCCTATATTTATTCAAACAGTAGGGATTACGAAAAAACTCTTGAAATAGCATCAAAA
Organism: Neobacillus sp. FW104-15D2; assembly: GCF_058790155.1. Classification (NCBI taxonomy): domain Bacteria; kingdom Bacillati; phylum Bacillota; class Bacilli; order Caryophanales; family Bacillaceae; genus Neobacillus; species Neobacillus sp. FW104-15D2. Next base: position 20,197 of record NZ_JBYTCJ010000016.1, on the reverse strand, counting down.
ATAGTAAAACAATATAGAATAAAGCTTTTGATACCTGGCCATGGTTCAGTAACAGGTGATTCTGAAGAAATTGAGAAAAGAATCAGAGACTCAAAAGAATATATTTCAAAAACCCGCCAGTTAATGACTGAAAATAAAGAGCTGGAAACTTATTCAGTTTTGAATCATTATTCTTTTCCCAGGATTATGAAGAAATTTCATGAAGGTAATGTAAATTTACTAAAGAAAGAAATGGGTATATAAGAGGAGAAGAAAATGAAGATTGTATCATGGAATGTAAATGGATTAAGGGCCTGTTTAAAAAAGGGCTTTATGGATTATTTTTCACAAATTGATGCTGATATTTTTTGTTTGCAGGAAATTAAGCTCCAGGAAGGCCAGGTTGATTTGGCAATTGAAGGCTATGATCTATTTTGGAATTATGCAGAGAAAAAGGGTTATTCCGGGACCGCGGTTTTTTCAAAGAAAAAACCTCTCTCCTGGAGACGCGGAATGGGAGAGGATATTCCAGACCCTGAAGGCAGGGTACTGACCCTTGAATTCGATTCCTTTTTTCTTGTAAATGTATATACTCCAAATTCACAAAGAGATCTTGCAAGAATCAGCTACCGGCTTGAATGGGAAGATCAGCTGAGACAGTATCTTGCCGATTTGGATAAGCAAAAGCCTGTTGTTCTTTGCGGTGACTTGAATGTTGCCCATAATGAAATTGATTTAAAAAACCCTAATTCAAATAAGGGTAACTCAGGCTTTACGAATGAAGAACGAGGAAAAATGACAGACTTGCTTGGGACTGGTTTTATTGATACCTTTAGGCACTTTTATCCTGAAAAACAAGGTGCATATACCTGGTGGAGCTATATGAGCAAGGTAAGGGAACGAAATATCGGGTGGCGTATTGACTATTTTATTGCCTCTGAAAGATTATCAGATTCTTTAATTGATTCCCAGCTTCATTGTGATATTATGGGCAGCGATCATTGCCCGGTTATGCTTGAACTGAACTTGTAATAGTATAAAGCCGCCGACAGCGGCTTTTATCTTTAAATTATAAAAAATAACAATAAGAAAATTCTGCTGAAAGGAAGGGGACTGGGATGAATATTGTCTGGTACAGCCGGGATCTAAGACTATCGGATCACAAACCCCTTTATGAGGCATCGAAGCATAAAGATGTATTGCCTCTTTATGTAGTTGAACCATCTAGATGGAAACAAGATGACTTTTCGGCAAGACACTTTCAATTTATTTTAGAAAGCTTGGGAGATTTAGAAAAAAGCCTGAATAATGTTGGTGGTAGTCTAATTATCACAGTAGGAGAAATGGAAGAGGTACTCGAGAACCTTAAAAAAGATTACGGATACTTTGGTTTTTACTTTAATACTGAAGCTGGCACTTCGTTTTTAGACGAACGCAATAAAAGGATTAGAAATTGGATGGCTGCTAATCAAATGCCCATATACGAGTTCACTGATTTCCCCTTAGAAAATGAAATAGTAACAAAAACAAAATACAAAAAATGGTGGGAGGCTTTTATAAGTGAGGCCACTTTGGAAACTCCCAAAAACATTCGCTTTGTGAAGGATTATAAGGAACCTTTCTTTACGGGTTTAAAACGTCTTGAATCTATAAAAATTAATGGGTTCAAAATAAGGTATGGCCAATTAGGAGGAGAGAGCGTCGCTTTTGATTCTTTGACCTCCTTTCTCGATGAAAGGCATGAACATTATCTTGAAAATTACAAAAAGCCGATACAGTCTTCGTTTTCATCGAGCAGAATTTCACCCTATTTGACATGGGGGAATATCTCATTAAGAACGATTGTTCAAAAGACCGAAGAGAAAAGAAAAAGCTTAAATGATGAAAATGCAAAGGTTCAGATGAAAGCCTTTTTAGACAATCTATTTATACGAAGTTATACAATGGATGTTTTATCGAAGAAAAATAGTAAAATAAATGCTTCGACTGATTTTAACTTTGATCATATACGAGCAAAAGATGAACATAAGCTTGAACTTCTTTTTACGGGCAAGACTGGAATACCAATTATAGATTCTTTGATGAGGAATTTGGAGAAAACAGGCTGGCTTCCCTATTATTTGCGAGTTCTTGTAGCCTCCTTTGCTGTGAATACATTATTACTAGATTGGTATAGCTTTTCGATTCGATTTGCAAATCTGCTGCTTGATTATGAACCAGCCATCCATTTTTATCAAATGGAACTGCTTTCTGGTATCCTGGATAAAAAGTCTATTAAAATATTGGACCCTGTTAAACTTGGAAAAGAAATTGATAGAGATGGCACCTTTATTAAGAGGTATGTTCAAGAGCTTAAAAATCTTCCAGCCGAATATATTCATGAACCATGGCGGTTCCCGGGCTTTTATCAATTGGGATACCCAACGCCAATTGTAGATGCTGTAAAAGAAAACAAACGAATTAAAGAGATTTTAAAATGTTATAAGAGTAATGAAACAATTAACGCGAAAAAGTCTGATAAGACCGGCAAAAAAGGTGATAACTTTGTAAGTGAACAACTGTCACTAGATTTGTAGGATCTATTATATCCTGTTGGTTATACGTTGCATTGTTGCTTTTTTTATAGCATCTTGATTGAAGCGGAATACGAGCACCTGAAGACGAAAATAAAAAGCCACCCCTAACATAACCACCCATTTTCGTAAAGATACCATTTGTAAAATAATTACCAATAGTTACCTCCTAATGGATTAGTTTATGCAAAAAAAAATGTGGGTAAAAATTAGCATCAACAGGTTTCCTAAAAGGAGCGGCATTATGAGGAATACAATTGCCGGCATTTTTCATTCAGTTAAGCAAACTGAAGATGCCATAGACCATTTATTTTCAGAAGGGTTTCGACCGGAAAATATGACGGTCTTTACCAATGCCAAAGAATATAATCCGCTAATTTTTCCCGCTGTCCCTGTTATCCAGGTTTCAAATCAACACAATGACTCTATTTGTGAAACGATTTTGGATATTGCTTCAGAAGATATGCTTGAAAGTGAGCTAGTGGATACAATCAATGATAAAACAGAAAAATATATTTTATTACTGGAATATGTAGATTTAGATGCCAATATGATAGATAACTTATCCCCCGAACTTAACTTTATATAAACGAAAAACCGGCCCTTGAGCCGTTTTTTTTTTGCCAACTAATTGGCGAAAAAACCTCATATCCTTTAAATTCATACTTTCAAACAAAATACTGTCCTTGAATAAACCATTAGTGAAGATTTTTGGACTCATAAAAACTTTTTGATTGGAGCAAATACGAGCTTTGATGCGAAAATCAACAGGCAAATAGAACATAAAACCCATTTTTGGTGAAGCTCCGAAATTAATCAACTTTCTTTTTCTTGCTTCCAAAAATTATAATGTTATATTTTTTTGAAAAAAGGCAAGCTTATTGTTCCGTTTTAAGCATTAATGTTATATACTATATCTTAATTAGGATAACACAATTGAATATATAGTATTACATATTTTATGGGGAATAAGGTGGTGGTTAAAATTAAATTAACAAAACGCCAGGAAGAAATTCTTCAAATTGTTAAAAAGGAAGGGCCGATTCCCGGGAAGGAAATTGCCGATAAGCTTTCTCTGACACGGGCAACCCTAAGACCGGATCTTGCTATTTTGACAATGGCTGGTTCATTAGAGGCTAGACCGAGAGTCGGATATTATTTAAGTTCCGAAAAAACAATGAAAATGAAGGCCGCCAAGTATTCTTCAAAACTAGTAAATGATTTCAAAGCTCTTCCTATTGTTATCAGTAAATCAGCTTCTGTTTACGACGCTATTGTCCAGCTTTTTTTGGAGGATGTAGGTACATTATATGCGGTTGATGATGAGGGAAATCTTGCAGGTGTTATCTCGAGGAAGGATTTAATCCGAGCAGCTATAGGTAATAAAAATTTAAATGAATTGCCAGTGAATGTAATCATGACTCGTATGCCCAATATTGTTACCATTTCACCAGAAGAAACATTACTTGCAGCAGCTAACAAGCTTATCAATAATCATATTGATTCTTTGCCGGTAGTCAGGGAAAAAGAAAGCACGCCTCATACATATGAATTAATAGGCCGTGTGACCAAAACGACAATTACCAGAGCGTTTCTAGAATTGTTTGAATGATAGCAGCCAAGGGAGTGGGGGAAATTTTGTTTCAGAAAGAAGTAGTTTATGTTGTATCAGATTCTGTTGGGGAGACAGCTGAATTTGTAGTAAAAGCTGTGGCTACCCAATTTAACGGGGGCCATGTTGATATCCGCAGAAATTCCTATGTTGAGGATACGGAAGACGTCGAGGATATTATTTTAATTGCCCGCCAGTCCAATTCACTTATTGCTTATACAATTGTTGTTCCTGCTTTGAAGGAATATCTTGATAAGCGTGCAAATGAGGAAGGAATTATTGCTGTTGATTTGTTAAATCCATTAATGGACGCTTTTATGAAACGTTTCAACAAAGAGCCAAATCATCAGCCGGGTTTACTTAGAAAACTTGATGAAGATTATTTTCGTAAGGTTGAAGCCATTGAATTTGCTGTTAAATATGACGACGGACGAGACACGAGAGGCATTTTTCGGGCCGATATTGTCCTAATTGGAGTATCGAGAACCTCCAAAACACCTTTATCCATGTATTTGGCCCATCAGCGATTTAAGGTGGCAAATATTCCACTTGTTCCAGAAGTCCCTCCACCTGATGAGCTTTACGAAATCCCAAGGAGCAAATGTGTTGGACTCATTATTTCCCCTGATAAATTGAATGAAATTCGTACAGAACGGCTAAAGGCTCTTGGTCTAACATCCCGTGCCAATTACGCAAGCTTTGAAAGAATACTGGAAGAATTGGATTATGCCGAAAAAATTATGAAGCGGGTAGGCTGCCCGGTTATTAACGTTTCCAACAAAGCAGTAGAAGAGACAGCAGGGTTAATTCTGGAAATTCTTAAAAAATGAGAGGAGCTGCAGACATGAAGAAATATGTATACCTATTCAATGAAGGAAACAGCGGTATGAAAGAACTTTTGGGAGGTAAAGGAGCAAACCTTGCAGAGATGACAAACATAGGCCTTCCAGTTCCCTTCGGCTTTACTATTTCAACAGAAGCCTGCAATGCTTACTATGAATCTGGTAAAACCATCCCTGATAAGGTTATTGATCAGGTTCTCGAATCTCTAAACAGTCTTCAGCAAAAGACTGGAAAAAACTTTGGTGATCCATCAAACCCCCTCCTTGTATCTGTCCGTTCAGGTTCCGTTTTTTCAATGCCAGGAATGATGGATACCATTTTGAATTTAGGAATGAATGATGAAACGGTAGAAGGTGTAGCTGAGTTAACGAACAATCCACGATTTGCCTATGATTCCTACCGAAGATTTATCCAAATGTTTTCCGATGTAGTACTTGATGTGGATGGTTATTATTTTGAGCATTTTCTTGAAGAAACAAGAGAGCAAAAGGGCTATTCCTCCGATCCTGAAATGAATGCGCAAGACTGGAAGGAAATCATTGATGGCTACAAAGCAATTGTTAAAAAACATACAAGAAAATCATTCCCTCACGATCCAAAAGAGCAGCTATTACTTGCTATTAATGCCGTATTTAATTCCTGGAACAATCAGCGGGCGATTGTTTACCGCCGCTTGAATAAAATTCCAGACCATCTTGGTACAGCTGTAAATATTCAAAGCATGGTGTTTGGAAACATGGGTAATGACTCTGGTACAGGAGTTGCTTTTACACGTGACCCATCTACTGGTGAAAAAACACTTTATGGTGAGTACTTAATCAATGCTCAGGGGGAAGATGTGGTAGCGGGAATTAGGACTCCTCAGCATATAAGTACATTGAAAAATGAAATGCAGGAAGTTTTCAGTGAATTTTCTGAAACGTGTGACCGCCTTGAACAGCACTATAAAGATATGCAGGATATCGAATTTACGGTTGAGCGTGGTAAGCTATTTATTCTCCAGACTCGAACAGGTAAAAGAACTGCCCAGGCTGCAATTAGAATAGCAGTAGAAATGGTCGCAGAAGGAATTATAGATAAAAAAGAAGCTCTCCTAAGAGTAGACCCTGATCAGTTAAATCAGCTTCTTCATCGCAGAATAGATGATAAGTATGAACGAAAGCAGATTGCCAAAGGTCTTCCTGCCTCTCCAGGTGCTGCAACTGGCCAGGTTGTTTTTGATGCGGATGAAGCTGAAGTACTTGGAAATGAAGGCAAGAAAGTTATTCTGGTACGTCCTGAAACAACTCCGGATGATATCCATGGAATTATTGCCGCTCAAGCCGTTGTAACTAGCCGCGGCGGCATGACCAGCCACGCTGCAGTAGTAGCAAGAGGAATGGGAAAAGCATGTATTTGTGGATGTGAATCTTTAAAAATTGATCTTCGCTCAAAAGTATTCAGCGTAGGAGACACACTGGTAAAGCATGGGGAGATCATTACCATTGACGGAGCGAGTGGTGAGATTATGCTTGGTGATATACCAATGATTGAACCTGAGCTTTCTGCGGAATTTCAGCAGCTTTTAACATGGGCAGATGAAGAGAGAGACCTAGGTGTTCGGGCGAATGCAGATAACCCTGAGGATTCAAGAAAAGCATTTGAATTTGGCGCAGGGGGAATTGGCCTTTGCCGAACTGAACATATGTTTATGGATGCTAAACGTATTCCTATTGTTCAATCGATGATTCTTGCAGAAAATTACGAAGAACGTAAAACCGCACTTGACCAGCTGCTTCCTATGCAGCAGGGAGACTTTGAAGGAATATTTGAAGCGATGCAGGGTCTGCCTGTTACCATTCGTTTATTAGATCCTCCTCTTCATGAATTCCTCCCGGATAAAGAGGAGCTCCTCGTTGAGGTAACAAAGCTTCAAATTACTGATCCACATTCATCCCAATTAAAAGAAAAAGAACAATTACTTAAAAAGGTTCGTCAGCTTGATGAATTTAATCCAATGCTTGGACATCGGGGCTGCCGCCTGGGAATGATTCATCCGGAAATCTACGCCATGCAGGCAAAAGCAATTTTTTATGCTGCTGCACAAATGTCTAAACAAGGTTTGCCAGTAAAACCGGAAATTATGATTCCTCTTGTTGGACATGTGAATGAACTCAGAGATATGCGTAAATTGGTTATCCAAGCTGGCAGACAAGTTAAGGAAGAAACAGGTGTGGAAGTAGCATACACAGTTGGAACAATGATTGAAATTCCACGCGCCGCTTTAACTGCTGATCAAATTGCAGGGGAAGCAGACTTTTTCTCCTTTGGTACGAACGATTTAACTCAAACTACGTTCGGTTTCAGCCGTGATGATGCTGAGGGGAAGTTCCTGCAAACCTATATAGAAGATAAAATTCTCCCTGAAAATCCTTTTGCAGTATTGGACCAGGAAGGTGTAGGCCGCTTGGTTGAAATGGGAGTAAAGCTTGGCCGTCAGACAAAACCTGAGTTAAAGACTGGTATATGTGGCGAGCATGGCGGAGAAAAGGCTTCTATAGATTTTTGTTACCGTACAGGTTTGGATTATGTTAGTTGTTCTCCTTACCGTGTGCCGCTTGCCCGCCTTGCAGCAGCACAGGCAACCATTCGCCATGGAAAAAGAAATAGAGAAGAAAGCTTTCTATCAGTGAATTAAAGCTTAAAAAGCCGTCCCGGGGATCCGGGGCCACTGAAAATCTGCCGATTTTATAGACCTTCATTGTTCTTCTGAAAGATTACAATTGAAAAAGCCGAACTTATTCCATATTTTTGGAATAAGTTCGGCTTTTTTCTTGTTTTCAGGTCTCTTTTCACTCTATTTTAATCCCATTAACTTCAGTATCCTTTTTAGATTGACCGTAAAAATGGCCATGGCACCTTGTAATTCCATGCCAATTAGATCCGAGGATGTGGCTACGTCATACCCGTGTCTGTGTTTTAACTCGCTATTCTTTGCCTCGATTTTATACCTTTCCCTGGATTTCTTCTTGAAGTACTCACTTTCCTGAAACTCTGTCTGATCTGAGTGTTCAGTTGATTTCAAGGTAACCGAATAGGTTTTGCTTTTCGCCCCTTCTTTATAACAGCCCTCCCTAAAAGGGAAAATCTTGCATTTTTCAATGTCAAAAAAATAGGTATCCGCCTGGTTCTTTCCGGTGTTTTTCTTTCCTTGGCGAGCCTTCCTGGTTGCCAGGTGGCCTGCTTTACAGACATACATCCCAGCGTCCTTTTTGAATTCGAATTCGTCTTCTTTCGCACGTGTGCCTTGAGTAACAACAGGGTTTAATTTGGCGACTAACTTGATTTCGTTTTTCTTACTGTAATTAATGTTCTCTTTTTCTGAATACGCTGCATCGCCAATCACTGCTTCAACTTGGATTCCTGCTTCTTCACTCTTCTCAATCAGGCTTTGAAGTTGTTTGCCATCATTTTTCTCGCCTGTCGTAATGACGGCCGCCGTAATTATACGTTCCTCGCTCATCGCCAAATGTGTCTTGTACCCAAAGAAAGAAGAATCTGCCGTCTTATGTCCCACTTTTGCATCATGGTCCTTTGAACATTTGAGTTGTTCGAGATCATCAGCGACCGTTTCTTTCAACAGGTTCAGCTGTTCCTTTACGGCGGGGTATTGAAGGAGGGTTTCTTCCTTTTCAATAACTTCAATGAGTTTCTGTGAATACGAAATCTCATCCTCCAAAACATCGGTCTTTGTCTTGGAAGGGAATTTGGATTTCATGGATTCATCGATTTGGTAAATCGCCTTCCTGAGCTTCTTTGAACGCTCAATCAGGACTTCCTTCGGTTTCAACTGGTTGTAACGGCACTGTTTTATTTATAAGCAAATCCAGGAGGTTAATATCCATCAATCTCAATTTACGGAATTTGGTAAGGGAGTTCGGGTTTATGACTTTCTCTTCTGGAGCCATGTCCAGAAAATATTTGAAGGACATATCATATTTTGAACGCTCAACGATATCCACGTCCGAAAGGTCGTGGACTGTTTTTAAAAATAGGTATTTGAACATGCGAATAGGGTCGATTGCGTTCCTGCCATTATCAAGGCAATACTTATCCTTGAGCTCTTCATAAACAAAGGTAAAGTCAACAAGATCATTAATCCTGCGCAACATATTATCCTTTGGCACGATTAGATCATAGAGTCCCATATAAGGACTTAGTTTGATTGATTGTTGTATTGGCATCATTGGAACCACCCGCTTCAACTAGATTATCTCCATTATAAAACAAAAAACGGCCAAATCCCCTTCAAATATGTAAGGGATTTGGCCGAACTAACTCTTTGGATCAAAGTTATTAGCACAAGGTTGATTGGAACGGAAGGTGCGAGACTCCTGCGGGATTAGCGGGACAGGTGAGACCCCGCAGGCGCTTTAGCGCTGAGGAGGCTCACCGCACGCCCCGCGGAAAGCGAAGCATCCTGGAGTGGAAATCAACCGGCCAATTTAACAAGGCAATATTTTAAGGACTTTTTCAGTGGCCTCGGGGATCCGGGGCGGCTTTTAGCATGAAAAAAGCAATCCATAGCAATAAAGATTTGTCCCTGAACCAGTCTCAAACACAGCTACAAAGATTTAAGATTTTTTAAGGAAGCATCACTTTAGTATGTTTATTCGTTTATTTTGTGTAAATTAAAAAGAGTAGCAGAAAATAATCGTAATGAATTAAAAAAATGAGGGACTATTACATGGGTAAATTAGAAAGCATATATCCGCTCGCTGTCGAGCATACAAAGAATAAAGTGATGCAGGATGTCGCACGGTACCTTGAAGATAAAGAAATAATGCCTTCCTTCGAGCAGTATTTAAGGGAAAGGCAGGAATACATAAGTCAGATATGGATCAATGTATGGCTCAATAAAGTGACAAATGATATTCCGCGCGATGAAAAAAAATTATTCTTAAACGAACGGGGATTTGAAACAAAAGATGTAAACAGAAAACTGATTAACCAATTGTTCCGAACTGAGATGAGAGAATATAATCCGTTTAATGCTTCTGCCTGGCTGGAGGATAAGTTTTCTGAAAAGGAAGAAGAGTGGCAGGATAGATTTGAAAGATCGAGAGAAATTTACTTTAAACGAATTGAAATGGAACATCTTGCAGATGAAAGACGCCGGACGACAGAAGAAATTCTTTCATTTATTGAGGATTATATTGAGGAGAACTTGGATGTTCTTTACTTACGTGTTCGTCACTTTATTGCAGGGAAATTAAAAAATGACTTTAGCGAAAAAACGAAATACCGTCAAATTGATACCTTTGCTCTTGAGGAAAAACTTACGGAAGAAGGTTCATTCAATCCCAAAGATTATTCGACTCTCTCCGGTTTTTTTGACGACCTCACGGGAGATTTTCACAGGACTAATCATCATGGACGCAGTTATTTTGAATACGAGACTTATTATGACATCTATCAACGGTATGTTTTTGATTATCTCTATGATGATGTTCCGGATAGCCTTTTAGAAAAGATTAAGGAACGCTTTGAGTACTATGATGATGAAGTCAAGCCACTGATAAAGGACGAAATAAATGAAGAAGTAGTTGATATGTCTGCTTCTTTCTTTAAAGAATTAAATGAGGAATACATTTCCGATCTATTGAGCCTTGCGGAAATCCCTTTTGAAGCTTCCCAGCATCAGGAGATTTTTGAAAGAGACGTGGCAGCCAGAGAACAGAGAAAAGCAGAAGAACAGGCAGAAATGGAAAGAAGAAGGCTTGATGAGGCCCGGATGCTGGACGATATCTTTGGACAGGAATATACGCCTTCAATAGGACAACAAACAAAATATATTTTGCATTTAGGTGAAACGAATACAGGTAAAACTTATCATGCACTTGAAAAAATGAAAGCGGCTGAAAGCGGTCTTTATCTTGCCCCTCTTCGCCTTTTGGCTCTTGAGGTTTACGATAAGCTTAATGAAGAAGGAACTCCTTGTTCATTAAAAACAGGTGAGGAAGAAAAAGTCACAGAAAATGCAAACCATATCTCCTGTACAATCGAAATGTTTCATGAAAAGGATTTTTATGAAGTTGTCGTTATTGATGAAGCACAAATGATTGCCGATAAAGATAGAGGCTATTCCTGGTACAAGGCCATTACAAGAGCAAAAGCAAAAGAAGTTCATATTATCGGAAGCAAAAACGTCAGACATATGCTCTACGAGCTATTAAGGGATGTTGAAGTAGAAATAAATGAATACAGCCGTGATGTACCGCTCGAGGTGGAATCCAAAGAATTTAAAATTGGCCGTGTGAAAAAGGGTGATGCTTTAATTTGTTTTTCCCGTAAGAGGGTTCTTGAGACTGCTTCCAGGCTGCAGCAGGACGGACGTGCAGCCAGTATGATCTATGGAAGTATGCCGCCGGAAACACGTAAAAAGCAAATTAAGCAGTTTATAGATGGTGAAACGACTGTTATCGTTGCAACAGATGCGATTGGTATGGGTTTAAATTTGCCGATTCGGCGAATTGTATTTTTGGAAAATGAAAAGTTTGATGGAACTAGGAGAAGAATCCTTACGTCCCAGGAGGTTAAACAAATAGCCGGGAGAGCGGGAAGGAAAGGAATTTACGATATAGGCCGGGTCGCCTTTACTGCTGATATTAAACGAATGAAGCAGCTCCTTGAGCAGGAGGATGAGCCCGTCCAAACCTTTGCGATTACTCCGACTAGCGAGATGCTGGATCGTTTTCAAAACTACAGCAGGGATTTGGGAACATTTTTTGACCTGTGGAAAAAGTTTGAAAGTCCAAAGGGAACAAAGAAGGCGCCGTTAACGGAAGAAAGGGAGCTATATGAAATTATTAGGGATACCGAAATAGAGGCAAGATTGTCCTTAAAGGACCTTTATTCCTTTCTGCAGCTTCCATTTTCCTCAAGGGAACCATCCCTTATTAGGCAATGGGAGGAAACTATTTTGGCTATTGTTTCCGGAGAGGAAATCCCAGAACCCAAAATTAAAAGTAGAAATCTGGAGGAGCTGGAGCTTTCGTATAAAGCAATCGGGCTCAATCTCCTTTTCCTGTACCGTTTAGAAAGGCGAACAGAGGCAGTTTATTGGGAGCGTGTTCGTGAAGAACTCAGTGACAAGGTTCATGAACGACTTAAAACCGATGTTAAAAACCTAAGTAAGAAATGCAAACGCTGTGGGAAAAAGCTGCCATGGGAGCATAAGTTTCCTATCTGTGATGCGTGCCATGAAACGCAAATGAGAAGGTACAGCCGATCATACTAACTTTTGCAGGATAATATATTGAACAGTTAACGGACTCCCCCATCGTGGGTGAAGTCCGTTTTTTAGTTTCTCTAAATAAGGATAATCTTTATTTCTTTTGGGTATGGAATACTATTGAAGAAATGAAGGAGGAACGAAAATGAATGATTTTTTAAAGAATGGGTTTTTACTAGGTATTGGAGCCGCTATTATGGGAAAAGAAAAGCTCGAGGATAATATAACAAAACTTGTTCAGAAAGGTATGATGAGCCAAACTGAGGCAGATTCAATTTTTAACGAGTTTTTAAAAAAAGGACAGGAAAAGAGTAACAGCTGGAACGAGGATTTTCGCAGCAATATAAGGAACCAATTAAAGGACTTGGGATTTGTAACCCGTGAAGAACTTGATTTGGTTAGAAACGAATTGAATGCATTAAGGGAAGAAAACTTAAAGAATAACGACAACAACAAGCCGCTCACTGACTATCAGGATTCTCTAAATGGGGAAAAGCCCGTAGTTGATCTTGAAAAAGATGATAATGAATTTTAACAGGTGATGGAGTGATAACGGATCGTTTGCGAAGATTGAATAGATATAGAGAGATAGTTGCCATTCTAGGTAAGTATGGATATGGCTTTTTAATAAAAGATATTGGATTAACCGACCTTTTATCGATTAAAGATAGGGTAAGAACGGGATTATCTGATGAAAATGCACAGGAAATGGGAACAAAAATCAGGGATTTGCTCGAGGAGCTGGGACCTACTTTTGTGAAACTTGGCCAGCTCCTTAGTATTCGAAGCGATCTGCTGCCAATCGAGATCCTTCGACAGTTAGAGAAGCTTCAGGATGAAGTAACATCTGTTCCAGTAGATGAAATAAAGGAAAAAATAAAGGCAGAACTGGGAAAACCGGTTGAAGAACTTTTCCATTCGTTTAACGAGGAATGTATTGGAGCAGCATCTATTGGCCAGGTCCATGAAGCTGTTCTGCAAACAGGTGAAATGGTTATGGTCAAGGTTCAAAGACCTGGGATCAGAAAAACGGTATATACAGATCTTGAAATTTTAATGGATTTGTCTGGCCTAATGGAGACCAGGTACGACTGGGCTAAGGATTACCACATGACCGAAATGATGGAGGAACTTTCAGACTCGATTAAGAATGAATTAGATTATATGGAGGAAGCTCGTAATACAGAGTTGGTTCAGCTGCAATTTGACGGGAATGATTCCTTTAGAGTTCCGGACATTTATTGGGATTATACCACTTCAAACATCCTTACCATGGAACGGATGAATGGAATTAAATTGACTGACCTTGGTGAAACTAACCTTTCCAAAGAGGAAAAGAGAAATGTTGCTGACTTGTTAGTCGAAGCTTTTGTGACTCAAATTTTAAGAGAAGGTTTTTTTCATGGCGACCCGCACCCGGGGAATCTTCTGTATAACCATTCTAAGAAGCAATTAGCATTGATTGACTTCGGACAAATAGGCCGTCTTTCCACGGAAATGAGATACAATGTCACTTCATTAATGATTGGTTTAATGAATGAGGATACCGACACGGTAGTTAAAGCAATGTATGACTTAACTGATGTTCCTTCCAATGTAGATGAAAAAAGGTTTTATGATGATATTTCAAGAATCAGCAAAAAATACAGTCATGTTCCTCTTGGTGAAATGAATTTTGGCATGACAATAAATGAATTATTTGCAACTGCACAGGAACATAGAATCAGGATACCCAAGGATTTTCTTATGCTTGGAAAAGCCCTCATTACAGTAGAAGGAATTATTTCTGAAATTGATCCTTCTCTTAACCTTTTAACACTGGCTAAACCTTATGGTGAACAATTGGTAAGGGAAAGATATGATCCAATTAAAATGGGAAAGAAGCTATTTAAGAATGCTGAAAACCTGTCCGATACCTTATTTAAGCTTCCTGGTAAAATAGAAGATGTAGTGGATAAAACGGCTGAAGGAAATTTAAAGGTTGAAATTTCACTCTCAGAAATTGGTGAAATTTTTAATAAAATAGACAGAATCAGCAATCAGGTTTCATTCAGTTTAACTTTGCTTGCATTTAGCATTGTAGTCCTGGGCCTAATCGTTGGGGCTACATTTGGTACAAACACTTTTATGACAAGCATTCATGCTTTGGAAATAGGTTTTGCTATTGCATTTTTAATGTTTATATGGATTATTTACTCCATCTTAAAATCAGGGCGTTTCTAAAAGGAGGACAAAGGGGGATTTTCCTCCTTTTCTATTCGTCCTAAAACCAATAGGAGATTTTTAAAACATTTATTCTAAACATGTATAACAAAAAATAGTTTTAGTAATAGAAATTATTTATAATTATCTATATTAATGAAATTGCCGGAGGGGTTGAACAGCCATGGAAACTCTGCTTGTATATAAGGGTGAATCTTCAGTTAAATTTTGGAAGATATTTGTACTGGACAATACATATACCGTTTCTTTTGGAATTGCGGGAAAAGCAAAAGCAGTTCAAACCAGGGTATTCGAATCCCACCATTACTGCAAAAAAGAAGCTGAAAAATTGGTCAAAATTAAAATGAAAAAAGGTTATACACCTCTCAGGTTCAATGGTTTAATGGTCAAGGCCAGTCCAATTACCGAAGAATCCTTCTGGGAATTGATTAATACAGCAAAGAAAATGGGAAAAGAAGTGATGGACCAGGTTCGATGGATTGTGCTCCAATTATCTAAAAAGCCGATCAAAGAAATCGTTAAATTCGATTCTATATTGAACGGATACTTGAAAAAATCTTATACTGCCGATATATGGGCTGCTGCTACTATAATTATGGGCGGCTGTAATGAGGACCGTTTTGAATATTTTCGCGCTTGGCTCCTATACTTAGGTAGGGAAATATATCAGGATGCTATTAAAAACCCTGAAACTTTAATACCTTTTTTGAGAGAAATAAAAAATGACATCCCTCAGCTGGAAGAATTAACTTTTGCTGCTTCCTGGGCTTATGAGGAGAAAACCGGTCTCGATGATGGAAGCTATTATGATTTATACGAGCATCTTGCCGGTAATATGGCTAACCAAAACTTACTTCAAATGGTTTGGAACATGGAGGAGTCAGTTTTAAGCAAAAAATTTCCTCGGCTTTGGAAACTATATGGCGAAAACCCATTGGAATATTAATTATTAGTGAAGCACTTTAATCTGTTTGATTAAAGTGCTGTTTAATTATTTTAAAAATTTACCTTTACAATTTTTTACCAAGTGTTTAAAATGAGTATATACCTAAAAAATCTAGGTAGGTGATCACATGTTTAATCGGGAATTAGTAAAAGGCAGTACCTCGCTTATTATGCTCCAGTTATTAAATGAGCGGGATATGTATGGCTATGAATTAGTAAAAGAACTAGAAAAAAGAAGTGATAATGACTTCAGTGTTAAGGAAGGAACCCTTTACCCGGCACTTCATA
This sequence comes from Neobacillus sp. FW104-15D2, assembly GCF_058790155.1. Lineage (NCBI taxonomy): Bacteria > Bacillati > Bacillota > Bacilli > Caryophanales > Bacillaceae > Neobacillus > Neobacillus sp. FW104-15D2. Next base: position 4,461 of record NZ_JBYTCJ010000016.1, on the reverse strand, counting down.
AGCTTGAAAAACAAGGATATATCGAGTGCTATTGGAAAGAGCAGGAAAAAGGCCCGGCTCGTAAGTATTACACTATTACTTCAGAGGGCAGAGATCTATTAGATGAAAGAACCCGTGAATGGCACGATTTTGTTCGTGTTATGAATAAAGTGATGGGGAGAAAGCAAAATGGAACAGCCGAAGAGTAGATTTTTGGCGGAACTTGGTGAAGGTCTGGGAAATCACCGTGAAAAGAACCATATATTAAAAGAATACGAACTGCATTTAGATGACCTTTTGGTTGAATTCAGCCACCTTCAGGAAGAGCACGAAATAAGAAAGCAACTAGAGAACCGCCTTGGCAGTCCCCAGGAAATAGCAGCAATATGGAAAGATGAACTTTCCGTTACCCCAGGTAAAATGAAGTGGTTATTTTTCTTCCTGAATATCGTTTTTTTTACCGTAGGAAGCCTTTTGACATTGGTTCATAATCTTTATGAATGGACGTGGCTGAAGGAGATCTGGGGTCATATAACTGCAATCCCAATTGTTATTGCGTTCCTATATTTATTCTTTTGGGTTTTACTTGGCTATGAGATTGGCAAGGGATTTGGTTATAAAGGAAAGAGGCTTTTAAAAATCACCTTTTTACTTTCGCTCATCCCTAATATGATCTTAATGGCATTGACCGTTTTTAAAGTCTTTCCGCATGAATGGTTTGCTCCCTTGCTTACCAGACAATTTATTGTTATATGCATACTTTTTACTTTAATTTTATACCCTGTTTCTTTTATCGGTTATAAATGGGGAAAAAAAGCTTCTTTATAAGCTTTTTTTTGCAAACATACAAAGAAATTCTATGTATATAGAAAAACATTGCTTTGAATTAAAAGGAGGTTACTTTTATGGATGTGAAAATGGGTAAAAATGACTGGGTTTTCTTCATTATCTGTTTGGCGGTTGGGGTACTTGCGGAGGAAGCTTTTTTCAGAGGGCAAATTGGCATCTCTTATCCCATATTTATAACTGTGTTTTATTCCATGTTCTTTTGGCGTTTTAGAAGAATTTCTTTTTCTCATCAAAGGCTTGGATCTTTACTACTTATTTGTATATGGGTATTAGCTTTTGGATACTTTTTGTATGACAATATGGTGTTTTATACTTTAAATATCATTGGGCTTCCTGTCTTGGTTGTCTTTCACCTTGTTTTGGTTACCAGTCCTAAAAATCTTATCTGGAGTCGTCCTGTTTTCCTCTATATTATTATTATTCGACTTTTTGAGTCTGTTAAATATAATTTTCAATGGCTTCTTTCCGGCCGGGAATTTATGAAAAAAGGAATAAGTGAAAAAAAGTATAATATCTGGAAAAAGGTCTTGATTGGTATTGGTCTTTCTGTTCCGCTTTTATTTCTTGTTTTAAATTTACTGGTTTCAGCTGACAGACAGTTTGAGCGGATCATCGGAAGGCTTCCTGAACTGTTTAATATTTTTAATGCCGAAAACATTTTTCGAATAATCATCTGTATTTTCTATGCATTAGTATTTTTCGGTCTGATTCAGGTATTGCTAAAAAAGAAATTACAAATAACCAACTCTACCTCGGTGAACAGCTTAATTAACCTTGATTCAATCATCGCCATGACTGTTCTTGTTTTAGTTAACGCGGTCTATCTATTGTTTGTAGCTGTTCAGTTTAAGTACTTTTTTGGGGGATCGCTTCAAGGTTCTTATACTTACGCAGAGTATGCACGGCGTGGCTTTTTTGAGTTACTGGCTGTCACCATCATAAATCTGACGATTACTGTAATTGTATTATCATTTGTTAAGCAAACACCTGGAACAGGAAAGAAATTTATTCAATACCTGCTTAGCGTACTTGTTCTATGCAGTGGAGTTCTTCTAAGTTCAGCATTTATGCGCATGCTGATGTACGAGGAAGCTTATGGCTTTACCTTCACCAGAGTTCTTGTTCATTCTTTCATGATTTTTCTTTTTGTTATTTTCCTTTATACGCTAGTAAGGATATGGATGGTTAATTTATCTCTTTTTCATTTCTACTTTATTTCTGCCCTGGTTTATTACACATCAATTAATATCATTAATTTAGACAAAATTGTAGTAAAGGAAAATCTGAAACGATACGAAGAAATCGATAAAATAGATGTTTATTATCTCAGCAGCCTTTCTGATACTGGAACTCTGGCTCTTATAGACCTTTATAAAAAGAATCCGGAGTGGCACGGACTAAGAGATTTGCTAAAAGAAAAACAAGCCTTTTATAAGAACGAAGAAAGAAAATGGCAATCCTTTAATTTAACAAGGGAGAGGTCCTACCAGGAATTAAGGAAATTAAAGTTTTAATAAGATGATATAAAATTCCCCTTTAACATGTTAAACTAATAAAAAGTTTTCCGAAAAAGGGGCTGAGATTTTGATTAACACAATTATTTTTGATGTAGATGGCGTTCTCTTAAGTGAGGAACATTATTTCGATGCTTCCGCTTTAACTGTTTGGGAAATGCTGTTAAGCAGCAACTATTTAGGATTGAATCCAGATCACTTTAAAACTAAGCTTACTAATGAGGAAGTATTCGAAATCCGTAAAAATGTTTTTCAGAGAGATGAAATACTAAAATTCTTAAAGTCACGGGGCCTTAATGCTAACTGGGATATGATTTTCCTTACATTTTCCCATCAGCTCATTTATCTTTTATCACAAATTAAGGATGAATCCGAAGAAATTTCAAATTCGATAAGCGGCGAAATAAACCGTGAAAAATTACGTAAAATTGGCATCATTCTTAACGATTATAAACTCAAAATTGATTTTTCTCTCTTTATTGAGGACTTTAGAAAATCAGAGGGAGGAAAAGAAAATCTTTTTAAATTTCTTGATCAGCTAGCTTTTGAAAAATTAGGAGTTAAGACAGAAATATTTCAAAGTAAAGGCGAACTCTGGTCTGTTTGTGAACATGTATCCCAGGAATGGTATGTTGGCGATAGTAATGTATTGGCTTCAACAGGAAGGCCTTCTGTCCAGAAAGGGAAAAAGGGATTTCTTGAGGATGAGAAAACACTCGCACCATCCGACAAGGTTCAAGACCTATTCGCATGGCTATTAAAAAAAGGTTTATCCATTGGGGTGGGGACAGGGCGGCCAAATCTTGAAACTATAAAGCCTTTTGAACATCTTGGATGGAAACAATATTTTAAAACTGATCATATCATTACGGCAGACGAGGTATTGTTGGCACAGAGAATTGTAAAAGACGAAAGATCTCTTTCAAAACCACATCCCTACACTTTTCTTCAATCCTTCTATGGAAAAGGGAAACCTGCCAAGGAATGCCTTAATATGGAGCTTCCGATTACTGCAGGAAAAGAAATATTAGTGGTTGGTGATTCACTGGCTGACCTTTTAGCGGCAAGGGAAATGGGCGCTGTATTTGCTGCTGTGTTAACGGGGCTATCCGGTAAAAATGCCAGACAGGAATTTGAAAAACATGAGGCAGATTACATACTTGATTCTGTTCTGGACCTAAAAGAGATTCTGTAATATAAAGACAAAGAGGGCCAGTTAGCCCTCTTGTGTTCTCTGTCCGATTTTTATTTTGACCTTACTCCATAGAAGATAAAACCAACTCCTACTAATACCCATAATAGCTTGCTGTAGGAAACCTTATCCACTAGGCCAATTAAACCAATTGTGGTTGTAGTAATTAATACTACGGGACCAATCAATGCAAGTGAACTGTTTATTAGAAGGGCTCTATTTAAATCCATAAACTTTAGCATTAACAGTCCCGCAATAATTTCAATCGTACCAGATGTTAATCTTAAAAGAGCCATCCACAGAACTGTTTTATCAATTAAATGAAACATATTTACCTCCCTATCGAAGCGACTCACGAAAAATATATGCGGGGACAGGGGAAAATAGGACAAGGAATTCGAACCTTAAGTCCCATTAAACAAGCTTCATATTTCCATATTTTACATTCCAACTCTTGTTGACTTTTTATCTTAATAATTATAAGATTACTTAGCTGTCTCGAATAACCACTTTTGAGAAGTTGACAGAGGAGAAATGTTTTATCTTTAATAAGTTCCTTACAATAGAATACAAATCGCTTATCCTTATTTTTTTCTAAAGTTTCTTCGCAGAAGTTGACACTTATGAAATTGTGTGATAAGATAATACCTGTCGCTGACTTATTAACTTCCTTATTTTTAAGGGGTTGACGAAGTTAGTAACTTATTATAAGATAGAAAAGTTCTTTTGGAACTTTATAAACTTTGCGATGCAACCTTGTATTGCTCCTGCGCCAGCGCGTATTCGAAGTAGAATATGTTCAGCTCGTCGCAAGGCTGCAATGAGGATGAATCATAGAAGTTTCCCTTGCTCTTTGAAAACTAAACAAACAAAGCGTGAACAAACAAACAATAACATGATGAACTTGTTTCATCAGCCAACGTAACT